>CBDVDJ010000193.1:0-5843 GCA_965372695.1 uncultured bacterium | reverse complement strand
AATACTTCGCCGACGGCATTACCGAAGAGATCACCACGCGGCTCTCCAAGGTGAGCGAGCTGGGCGTGATTTCGCGCATGAGCGCGATGAAGTACAAGGATTCAGAAAAAACGCTGAAGGAAATCGGCGCCGACCTTGGCGTCGACTATGCCCTGGAAGGCTCGATTCGCTGGGACAAAACGGGAGATGCGAACCGGGTGCTCGTTTTCACGCAGCTGATACGCGTGAGCGACGACACCCACGTGTGGGCCGACCGGTTCGACCGCGTATACGACCAGATATTCGCCCTGCAGGCGGAAATTGCCGAAAACGTCGCGGAGGCGCTGAACGTCACCCTGCTCGAGCCCGAGCGCGCGGCGCTGGCGGTGGTGCCGACCGACAACATGGAAGCGTACGACTTCTACCTGAAAGGACGCGAGGTATACGACCGCGCCGCCGACCGCGCCGATTTCGAAACCGCCACCCGTCTGCTCGAACAAGCCGTCAAACTGGACTCGACCTTTTCGCTCGCCCACGCGCTGCTCGCACGCTTTTACACGAACGACCACTTCAACAACCGGTTTCCCGAACAACCGCGCCTGGAGCAGGGCCATCGTGCGGCGCGCGCGGCGCTGCGGCACAACCCCGACGGCCCCGAGGGACACGTCGCGATGGGCTATTACCACTATTATGGCAGCCGTGACTACGAACACGCGCTGGCCGAATTCGAACTGGCCGCGGGAACGGAGCCGAACGACGCGGCAATGCTCCAGGCGATGGGCTTCGTCCAGCGGCGGCAGGGCGACTGGACCCGGGCGTACGACAACCTGCGGCGGGCCCTCGAACTCGACCCGACCTCGCTCGATCTCTACGACAACGTCATCGAGACGGCGCTGTACGTACGACGATACGATGACGCCGACCGCTACATTGAAATGGCCACCGACCTGGCCCCGCAGTATCCGGCGTTTCGCGTTTATATCGCGATGCGGTTGATGCTCGAGCCGGGAGACATCGAAGGGGCGTTGTCGGTGATGAACGAACTCGAGCGTGACTTCGGCAATTCGGTGGCGTCGCCGTTCACGATCAACCTCGAACTGATGTCCGGTGACTTCGACACGATACTCGACCGGCTTCCCGATCTACCCACCGTCGAGCGGATTTACGGCGACGCCGACTCTGCCAACTATTACCTGATGAAAGGCCTCGTCTACGACCTCAAAGGTGGCCTCGACGTCGAGTCCGGGCGGGCACACGCTTACTACGACTCGGCGCGCGCGGTGTGGGAACGACAGCTCGAGTCGCGTCCCGACGACCCCGACATTCTCAACCAGCTCGGCTTCACGTATGCCGGCCTCAGGGACAAGGAAAAGGCGTATTATTATACCGACCGCGCCGTCGAGGTCATGCCGATGTCCCGCGACGCGTTCACCGGCGTTAATATGCTCGAGGGCAAGGCCGTCGTCCGGGCGCTCTTCGGTGACAGCGGCGAGGCGCTGGATATCCTGGAGATGTTGCTCGAGGTGCCGGCGTACGTCACCCCGGGGACGCTCAAATCGAACCCGCTTTACTCCCCGCTGCGCGGCAATCCGCGCTTCCAGCGAATGATCCAGGAAAAGAAAACGTTGTAGCTGTTCAGGCGACGGAAGTCGTCACGGCGTCTATTCGACCGGCCAGAGGAGCTCGGTCTCGCGCTTGTGAGGATCCGGCTCTTCACCCGGGTCGGTCCGGTAGCTTTCCCACTGCGGACCTCGCGATTTCCTGCCGTTTTCTTTTATCCACGCATCGATGGCGTCGTGGGCGTGGGGCAGATCTTCGTAAGAGCCGACGTGGATGGTACAGGCCAGGTGCCCGCCGGGCAGTTCGCCGGCCGTCACCCTTCCCTCTTCCGGCTGTGGTTCCCGAACCGGGAAACCGGCTTCGATCTCGCAATCGGTGCCGTCGTAGCTGTGATACCGGGTGAAGGGAGGGCCCGACGGACTGACGCCGAGCTTGTTGAGGTAGCGGAAGACTTCCGGGAGTATCTCCCCGAGGATGGGGCCAATCTCGGCAACTTTGCACTGGGTCCGGATGCTGACGACCGGTTGGGGATCGGTTTCTTTCAGTTCGATTTCATACGCCATGATGTCCTCCTTGTATCGCCGCCCAGTATAGCCGGAGCGCAAGGTCGCCGGCAAGAGCGGTGTTAGTCGGACCGGAGGGTGGTGGCGACGCGGCCGCGGGCGCGGAACGGCCTGGCGAAGAACCGGGCCATCTTCTTTTCCTTCTCCCAGAAGAAACGGAACTGGCCCAGGAGAGTACCGTACACCAGGAGGATCACCTGGTACACGGGCACGACGATGAGGATGCGCGCCGTCCACCACAACCAGCGCGGCACGTCGTCTGGAAGCACGACATCGAGGATCGGGCGCGTGATCTTGACGACTGTGGACCCGGCCAGCGAAAACGCGAGGAGGATGGCAATGACGCCCCACGTCGAGACTCCCCATCGGGCCTGCATCCTGGCCCAGAAGCTTTGCTTTTCCTGACTGGATGATTCGGTCATTTTCGGGTGCGGCGCCGGGCCGCGGGTTCGAGTTGCTGGTACCGGAAGCAGCCGGTGACGTGGTCGTTGACCATCCCCACCGCCTGCATGAATGCGTAACATATCGTCGATCCGACGAACTTGAATCCCCGTTTCTTCAGATCCTTGCTCATCGCGTCCGACTCCGGCGTATTCGCCGGCAGATCCGACATCGAACGCCACCGGTTGTGAACGGGTTTGCCACCGACAAACCGCCAGATGTAGTCGTCGAACGACCCGAATTCTTTCTGTACCTCGAGAAACGCCCTCGCGTTGGTGCGCGCGGCGGCCACTTTGAGGCGGTTGCGGACGATCCCCGGGTCGGCGAGCAGCTTTTCGAGCCGTTTGTCGGTGTAGCGCGCGACTTTGCGAGGGTCGAACCCGTCGAACGCCTTGCGGTAGTTCTCGCGCTTGCGCAGAATTGTGATCCACGCCAGCCCCGCCTGCGCGCCCTCGAGCGTGAGCATTTCGAAGAGCCTGTCGTCGTCGTGCTCCGGGATACCCCACTCGCCGTCGTGGTAGGCGAGGTAAAGAGGGTCCGATCCAGCCCATTCGCATCGTGTTTTTCGGTCCGGGGGAGACATGGGGGAGAAGATAACAGCGGCGGCAGTCCCGCGCAACGCGGAATATCGGGTCCAACTTCTCAAAGTAAAATGACATACATGTCTGTTTGTATGCCCTCGGCGGCGGCCGTCATAAACTTGTAACATGCTGTTATTATATAATTTCCGGATACTTATCCGGACGCGGGAACTTTTACTATAACCATGCGTACATAACTATATCGATAGTCGAATAACGAGACCCATACTAAAGGAGCCCCCATGCCCGCGAAAGAACCGCCGGAACTCTCCCCACTCGAACTCGGGGTCATGAAAGTGATCTGGGAGTTGGGCGAATGTACGTCGGCCGACGTGATCGAGGAGTTCACCAAGAAACGAATGCTCGCCAACACGACGATACGCACCGTGCTGGCCAACATCCGTAAAAAGGGATATCTGGAAGTCGTCCCCTCCGTCGAGCCGCGGATCCGTTTTCGACCCAGCGTATCGAAGCGCACCGTGGCGGGACGCTCGTTGAAGCGGCTCCTCGAAAACATGTTCGGCGACTCGCCGCGGGAAGCGATCGAGTTTCTGCTGGAAGAAGAAGACATGGACCGGGCCGAGCTCGACGAGATCCGGCGGCTGCTCGACGAACACGCCGCGGGGGGTGACGAGGAATGAACGTCTTCGAACTGCCCGGCAGGATCGCGTCGATCATATCGCAGCACCCACTGCTCGAGCGTCTGCTCGTCGCCAGCCTCGAACTCGTTGTGGTCACCGCCGTCGTGCTGGCCATCATCCGCGTGGCGCGAATCAAGTCGAACCGGGTCATCGCGATTCTCTGGCTGGTCGCTCTCGCGAAACCGCTGCTGAGCCTTGCCGCCGGCGCGCCGGCGCCTGTGTGGAACGCGGGAGTTCTCGGCATCGCGCCGACCGCGACTGTCGCCGAAGCCGGGATTGCCCGGGACGGCGAGTTGATCACAGGGTCGGCGACGGCGGGATCCGGCGCGCTCACGGCCGCCATAGCGCATACCGCGGCGAAGGGTGTATTTCCACCGGTAGACCCGGCAAAGGCGGCGGTGGGAACCTGGCTCATCGGCGTCGCGATCATGGCGCTCCTGTCGATCGCCGACCGCTTGCGGATTCGCAGGCTGGTCGCTTCGGCTTCGCCGCCGTCTCGCGATATCGAGGCTCTCTACCGGCAGGCGGGCGGTGGACCTCATCGGACCCGTTTGCCGAGACTCCTGATAACAGATCGGCTCGAATCTCCTGCGATCGCGGGGACTTTTTCTCCCGTCGTATTTTTACCGGCGTGGATGGCGGAAAACGCCAACCGGGAACGAATCATGTGGTCGCTCCGCCACGAACTCACGCACTGGCGGCACAGGGACCACCTCGCCGGATTTCTCGGCGAATTGTCGCGCATATTGTTCTATTTTCACCCGCTCGTCTGGTGGATCGGCCGACAGTGGAAGGTCGCCACCGAGATAGCCTGCGACCAGGCGATGGTCAACACACGCGGCGACGCGCGGCGCTACGCCGAACAGCTCTACCAGATTCTGACACGGGTTCACACGAGGAGGCGGATCATGCTGGCCAACGGCCTGTTTGCAACGAGGACGCAGATCGGGAAGCGAATCGAGTTGTTGTTGAAGTCGAGTCCCGCCGGGCGGCGAGGCCGCGCGATCCCGGCGGCGGTATTCCTGGCGCTTTTCGCGGCCATGGTCTTCACGCTGGGCGTCGAGATTTCGCCCGCCGCCGGCCCCGGGACGACGACGATCAAGGCGAAGGACAAGGACAAGGACAAGAAGACGACCATCGAAATCGTGTCCGACGATAACAGCAAAGTAACGATGGTCATAGAGGGAGCCGTCGAATTCGACGAGGACAAAGGTGGCATCGCCGCCATCGCCCCGGGCGGGAGCTTCGAGGTCACCGAGAAAAAGGACGGGGTCAAACGTGAACTGGTGGTCAAACCGGGCGACGGCGACGAATTGACATACGAGTACGAAGTCGACGGCAAGTCCCGGCCGTTCGACGACGAGGCTGGAGAGTGGCTCAACGACATTCTCGGCACGATGAATGTGATCGGCTCGACGGATCTCGCTTTCTTCGGCGACAGCGACTATCACTTCAGCCATCCCGTGGTCGTCAAGAAAATCGGCGACGACAGCTTCAGCATCCGGATCGTGGAGGACGGAGACAAGATCGATATCATCTCGGACCATTCGAAAGGCACCGTTGTCGAACTCAAAACTATAGACGAAGGCGACGGCAGCCGCATCTGGATCAGCACCAGGGGCCGCTCGGCCTGGGTCGACGACAGCCGCGTCACGGTGAAAATATCGAACGACGGCACGACCCGGATCGCGCTCACGAAAGACGACGTGAAGCACGAACTGGAAATGGTGCCCGGGAGCGCCGGCAGACCGGATTACATATACAAGGTCGACGGCGAGATCCGGCCCTACGACGACGAAGCGAAGAAGGTTTTTGAGAAGTACCTCCACTTCCTGGAAGAAGGCATCGAGTTGAATGTCAAGGGCGAGAGGATCTAGAGCGACCCGGGCGGCGAAGGGAACCGGCACAATCGGGAACCTTCTCCGGCCGCCGGCGTACAACCTCTTGAACACGCGAACCTCTCTGCGGTGCGGTTTTGTCCCCTCGGGACGGACCGCACCGCTATTTATTTGAGGCCCTTGAATCGTCGGGTAACGGCCGCGCGGCGGTCTATTCTGAAATATTGAAGCAATCGAGGA
>CBDVDJ010000192.1:0-5878 GCA_965372695.1 uncultured bacterium | reverse complement strand
TGAACAACGCCGCCGATTCGATCGAGTACTCCATGGTGAAGTACGCCCCGATGAGAAGCCGGCGGACGTCGTCGACGGTTCTGGCGTCACCGGCGGGGATGAAAGCTTCCACGCGCTGAAAGTGCTGGCTCCACACGCGCTCGATGTCTCTGTGCTGGGCCACGTAATTGCGCCGAAGCTCGTCCACCAGACGGGAGGCTTCCTGTTTGCTCAGGGACAGAACGCGATTTATGCGACGTTTAGTCTTGGCCTCGTCGGCGTCGAAGAAACGCGTAATAACCCGGTTGGGATTGGGCTCAATGCAGTGGGGGAGTCGCCTGACTTCGACGTGGGTATCGGGTTTCAAACTTTCTGCCTCCTTACATAGCGGTATCCACTCTGATCACTTTGTACCACCTTTGTCGCTCACAGTCTACGAAATCTCTCTCTTTGTGACTACATTCACAAGTTGTTATCAAAAAACAAATTGTGAATACTGTTCTTTGTTGTTAGACTTGTCTAATTACTAACGCGGAAGCTCCCCCCTAACCACCACAACACCAGAACACTACCCGATCCGGCGCAGGTACATCAGCCACGCAGGATCAGAATATTATGGAAAACAAAAGAATCGCACACTACGACGTCATCGAAAAGATCGGCGCCGGCGGCATGGGCGAGGTATACCGCGCGCGCGACAGCAAGCTGGGCCGCGATGTGGCGTTGAAGCTTCTGCCCGACGCATTTGTGGCCGATGCCGACCGCCTCGGACGCTTCGAGCGCGAGGCCCGTCTACTCGCGTCGCTGAACCACCCCAATATCGCCGCCATCTACGGCATCGAGAACGACAACGGCAAACAGGTCCTCGTGCTCGAGCTGGTCGAAGGTGACGACCTGTCGATACTCGTCGAACGCGGACCACTGCCCGTCGACGAGGCGCTCGCGATCGCGTACCAGGTCGCCGTCGCGCTCGAAGCCGCCCACGAACAGGGGGTCATCCACCGCGACCTCAAGCCCGCCAACGTCAAGGTCACGCCCGACGGAACGGTCAAGGTGCTGGATTTTGGCCTGGCCAAGGCGCTCGACAGCGACCCGGGCGACTCGAACCTGTCGCACTCGCCGACCCTGCTGGGCAGCTCGCCCACTCAACAGGGCATGATCCTGGGAACCGCCGCCTACATGTCGCCCGAACAGGCTCGCGGCAAGTCCGTGGACAAGCGCGCCGATATCTTCGCGTTCGGCTGCGTGCTGTTCGAGATGCTTACCGGCGGGCGGGCGTTCGGCGGCGACACGATATCGGACACGCTCGCCTCGGTTCTCGCTCGCGACCCCGACCTCGACGCGCTACCCGATTCCACGCCGCGTATGCTGCGCCGGCTGCTGGAGCGGTGTCTCGACAAAGAAGTCTCCCGGCGGCTTCGCGACATCGGCGAGGCGCGCATCCTCATCGACAGGATGAAAAGCGGCGAAACCGGAGACCCGGAGACGACGGTGCCGGAAGCACCTCCGCAGCGCCGCGGCACACCATTGATCGCCTGGATCGTGGCCGGAGTTTTCGCCGTCGTGGCGGCTCTGTCGTGGATGTTGAAACCCGGCGCAGATGTCGCAGAGCCGGAATCCCTGCGGCTGATTCGCACGGAGATATCTGCCCCGCCCGACGCGCCGTTCGAGTTGAGTTCGCTCCACCCGGGGCCCGCCACCATTTCTCCGGACGGGCGGCACGTGACCTTTGCCGCGCGCGGAGAAGACGGCCGCGACCTGCTGTGGGTGCGTTCGCTCACCGACGACGCGGCGCGTCCACTCTCGGGAACCGACGGCGCCGGTTACCCCTTCTGGTCTCCGGAGAGCAAGACCATCGGCTTCTTCGCCCAGGGAAACCTCAAGAAGGTGGATATCACCGGGGCGCCGCCGTTCACGATCTGTACGGCACGCGTCGGCAAGGGCGGCTCGTGGAACAGCGACAACCTGATCGTGTTTGCCCCGACGTTCAATGGCCCCATTCACCGCGTGAGCGCGGCGGGCGGGAAGTCCGACACCGTCACCGCACTCAACGCCAACGCCAGCGACAACTCACACAGATTTCCCAGCTTTCTGCCCGACGGCCACCACTTCCTCTATTTCGTACGAACGTCGGCGCAGGGCAAGAACGAGAGCAGTATCTGGGTCACCGCGCTCGATGGGAGCGTGAACAAGCGCCTCTTCACATGTCGATCTCAGGCCGAGTACGCGTCGGGGCACATCCTGTACGTGCGCGACGGTACGCTGATGGGGCGTCCGTTCGACACGGACCTTCTCGAGTTCACCGGCGACCCCTTCGCGCTGGCCACGCCCGTCAAGTTCCTCGCGCCTGCTTCGCGAGGAATCTTTTCCGCATCCGACGACGGGAAACTCGTATTTCTCAAGGGCGCCGACGACCCCGGCGCGCGGCTCTTGTGGCTCGACCGGCAGGGTAACGAAATCGGACAGCTGGGGGAGCGAGCCAACTACGACCAGCCCCGCATTTCACCCGACGAAAAAAGCGTAGCCGTCGAGGTCGTCGACGCGCAGACGGCGGCCGTCGACCTGTGGATATTCGAAGTCGAGCGCGGTATCCGGTCGCGTTTCACTTTTGGTCCGGCGACGATGAGCAGCCTGCCGACGTGGTCGCCCGACGGTGAGGTGATCGCATTCCGGCACGAGCTCAACGCCGTGGTCGACATTTACACCAAAGCATTCGCGGGGACCGACACAGCGACGGCGTTACTGCTGGGCGACGGCGTCGATCAACCGACCGACTGGTCGGCCGACGGCCGCTTTATCGCTATCGAGCGGTTCGGGCAGAATGCCGGCGACATCTATATCTTGCCCCTCGAAGAGGGCGCCAGGGCGTTTCCCTTTTCCGCCACAGAATTCAACGAGCTCCAGGCCGTGTTTTCGCCCGACGTGAAGTGGTTATCATACGTATCGACCGAGTCCGGACGCGCCGAGGTTTACGTGGCGCCATTCCCGGGCCCGGGCCGGAAGTGGCAGATCTCCACCAATGGCGGCTTCTGGCCCCAGTGGCGCGGCGACGGACGCGAAATTTTCTACCAGACACAGAACAACCGGATGATGTCGGTGGATATCGAATACGTCCGGGGATCGATCGCAATCGGCCAGGAACGCGAGCTCTTCACCCATGCGTCGGGCTCCGACTTCGACGTGTCGGGAGATGGACAGCGATTCGTCGTCGTCCACGAGGAGGGACAAGTTAACGAGCCGATAACCCTGATTCTCAACTGGACCGAACTCACCCCGGAATAACAAGTGATGACAAAGTGCGTGGCGGACGTACCGACTTAACGCACTTTCCTGAGAGCAATTGCCAGCGAGGGGATCATGGTTATACCCGTCACCGCCTTGACCGCCCGAACACCCAGCATCAGGAGTTTTTTTGTTTTTGGTTTCCCTATGGGGCTCGAACGTTGATACCAGAGATCGATATGATCTCTCACCCCGAGCTGTGAAGGTTCGAGGAGATCAGCCTCCCTTCCGTCCCGGTTCAGGATTGCCATGATATCCCGCGTGGTGCCCCCGCGTATGCCTTTCCTCAATAAATCCGGCCAGGTTGCGTCAATACTCACCCGCTTTGAGAATCGCCGGGAGAACCAGAGCGTCGCTCGATCGGGCAGATAGTTGATCAGCGGCAGGCCGGTCGTATGCCTTTCGAAGGGATACCAGCGGTAAGGCGTCTGGTCCAGAAACATGATACCGCCGGGTTTCAAGTGCGCCCAGAGCAGTGGCAGTATCGCCTTGCGTTCATCCGGCAGCAGGTGCTCGTATACGGCCGAGAAGATAATGTGATCGAATTCGCCGATGTCCGGTGGCAACTTGTTGACGTCCGGGGAGAGCGAAAAACTGACACGGTCTTCCACCCCGTAAAACTCTGCCCGGTGCCGGGCGAGCTCCGCGAACTCGGGAACCAGCTCGACACCCGCGATCCTGGTTTCGGGAAACATCCGCGAGAGCACCATACTCGAAGCACCGCACCCTGAGCCGAAATCGAGCAATCGTCGCCCGGCCAAGTCTCCCTCCGCCGCATAGCTCAGGATGTCCCAGCGAAAAGAGTGCTGAATGTACAACGGATACTCGTCCCGTTTGATTTCATCGCAGAGACTGGCAGGCCCCTTGACGCGGAGAACGTGTTCAATGAGTTCGAGAGAGTAATCTGTTACCCACTCTCTTGACGGAGTGAAAAGACCGGCTTCCAGTTCGACCGAGATCGCGCGTTTGCCGTCGCTGGCTTCGACATGAATCGAAGCATCGGTGTGGGTTAGTATCGGGCTCAAGAGTCCTCCGCAATATTCTCAAATGGTGTAATTCAGCAATCGTATGGTACTGTTACCCGGCGTGGACGTCTACCGCTCGTTCTTCAACGGCCCGGCACCAGAGGAGGCCCGATGAAATTTCTTAAAACGATAGCTACCTGGACGTTTGCCTGCACGGTTGGATTGGCCGCGGCACCGCTGGATACCATGGCGAAGCCGGTCAGCGCCGATTCCCTGGTCAGGGTGACCGCCGTCAGAGACGCGTATCCGTTCTGGTCACCGGACGCTCGAAGATTGTATTTGCTTCCAATAGAGATGGCGAAACCCGCGGCAATTTCCATATCTATATAATGAGCGCCGACGGGTCGGGCATCGAGAAGGTCCTTGATAATGACGCCCTTGTCGAGGATGCGAGGCCGATCTGGTCTCTCGATGGATCAAAAATTATTTTCAACCGCCAGTACGTCGCCGACGAAAGCTCGATAGACATTCTGATCCTCAGTCTGCCCGAACGGGTGTCGGTCAAACCCTCCCGGTAATCTCGAAAACGCAGAGGAGGTTGACCGAGCCGACCATCCTCCCTTATTGACTGCCTTGATTCCTTCCCCAGAGGTAAGTAATGCCCACGGTGAAGCCCCGGTCGAACGTCTCCTCTCCGGAGACGCGCTCGATGTAACCGCCCTGCAGTGACAGCCTCCTGTTGAGCGCCCATCCTGCCCCCAGGCCGAGTGAAAAGACGTTGAAGTCGTTCTCCAGGTCCCGGACAAACGCCGGGATCAGGCCCAGAAAGAATCCTTTGGGGAGAATTTTAATCATCTGAATGACCAGTTCGAGTGAGCGTACAGTCAATCCTTCGTCGCCGACCGAATGGGCGTATCTTCCTATGATGTAGACGGGAAACAGATCCGTTGGATTGGTCGCTATCAAGACGGCGGGCTTGACGATATAGGCGTCAAACCCGGTCCCCTTTGCGGCATCGCCGGTGGGAAACCGGACCTCCAATCCCCCCGCGACGGTGGTCAATCGCCTGCGCACGTTTTCATGAATAAGGAAACCCCATCCGACGGAAATGTCGCCGAGGCCCGACCATCCGCTCGATTCCGGAAACGAGTACACGTGATACGAAACATCCGCCCAGAACGCATTCGAGTTGTTCAAAGCGTACCAGGGTCGTATTCTGTGAGTTATCAACTCGGCATCCCCGGGCAGGAAGCTCATCTGGAAGTCATACGACAAACGACTGATCATGAGCGTGGGGTCTAGAAACCGTTTGACCTCATCCGTCGTCACCTCTTCGATCAATTTCTTTCGCGTCCCGTCTTCCTCCTCGTCGACGGGAAAGGCGGTCGCCGAGCCTGTAGCGCTCACTACAAAGAACACGAATATTATCGCGGCAAGCAGCTTGGTCACTAAAGAAATCCAGTCTCGCCAAAGCAGTATCTTCGCAGACCTGACCGTCGAAGATGTTGACAGTTGGGTTGAGATCGTTTTCGACTTCGGGATGATCAACTCTATCACAAAACGGAGGGAATCGTCTTCACAATCGCGTGTCCCGCAACCGCAACGACAAGGGGAGCCCACACAGTGGGCTCCCCTTGTCTATTCGCCCTCAC
>CBDVDJ010000191.1:0-5913 GCA_965372695.1 uncultured bacterium | reverse complement strand
GAGTCCCGGGACATGCAGACAGGGGAGTTCATGTTTCAACAGCGGCATCTTCCGGCGCTCACCCGCTTGAGCCGCAGGCTCACCGATCGCTGGCGCACGCGTGAGAGTCTGGAATTCGAATGGTTCTTCAAGTATGACGCCGATGCGCAGAACCTTGAAATCAGGTTCTTCGTCGAACGGGCGCCCGCCGCCATTGATCTGTGGATCGCGACCACGGATCCGATTTACGTCGACCGCCTGTCATGCCTCCGGGGCGACGAATACGAACCCGTCGACTTCGGGGTTGAGACCTTTCCGGGTGATTCCGGCCTCCGGCTGCGAATCACCCCGGGGCGCCGAATCCCCACGACCCGGGTTCTGCTGCACATCAAAGATCCTCTCCCGGAAGTTGCCAGTCGGGTCAATGTCAGAATCGCGGCGGACGGTCAGGACGATCTGCAAGCGGTGAATGAAGCCCACGCTGAAGCGCAAGCAGGCAGGTTTCCTTCCGCGGTTGAGACGCTTGAACCGTATGCGGAAGCGTGGAAAGATAATCCGACGATATCGTACTGGCTCTCCGGCTGGTACCAGCAGCAGGGCGAGCTGGACGCGGCGGAGCAATGCGCCGTGAGGGCTGCGCTCAACGGAGACATTGATTTCTGTGCCGAGCGATATCGTGAAGTGCAGCGTGATCGCTATCCACGCACCATCAAGCAAATCCGCGGACTCCAGGATCAGGCGCGGCAGTGGTCTATCGGTGACCACCACGGACTCGTCGTCGTGGAAAGGAGCCGGCAATTTACGCTCGGGTTGAACAACCTTCACATCACCAAATGCCGCGAATTGATGGAAATTCGCCGTCCTGCTGCGGCCCGCATGCTCAGCGAGCTCAGATTCCCGTTTTCCGCTGCCAGTGAGTACGTTCTCTTTACGCGCATGCGAATCATCCACGGTGACGACTCTGTCGAGGAACTTCCGATGGAACATTTCACCGTCAGCGATCACGAGGGCAATAACATCTTCATCACCATCGAGGATGAAAAGGTCGGCCACTGGATCCTGCCCGATCTCGTGCCAGGCGATTTGATCGACTGGTCTCATCACCTGCTCTGCCGGGATCGCGGAACCGATGTTACGCCACACACCTTTATCCTCACGGGGTTATTTGACAGCTGGACCCCGACGTTCAGGGGCAGGGTGGAGTTTTCCGCCCCGGAGGAGCTACCCCCGCGTTTTTCGGTGCGCAACACAGACTGTGTGAATCGCCGCTGTGTGGTCGACGGAGTGGATACCATCGTGTTCGAAGATGAAAGATTCATTCCCGCCCGGCGAACCGGCTTTGAGTTCGAGGACAACTACCTGAACCCCAAGGTGATCTGTTCGTCGGCCGGGATCACGTGGCGCGATGTGATCACCGAGATCCGGGGCCTGAACCACGGCAAGTCGTCCGGCGGGGAAGATCTTCCGGAGCCGCTCGCCACAATGGTCGATGCCGTCGAAAACAAAGAATCCGCCCTCGAACATGCGTTTTACTGGATCAGGGACACGCTCAAGTACGCGACCATCCGGTCGGGCGTAAAAAACATCGGTCATGAGGACAGGGCTCGCCGCATCATCGAGTCGGGCGTCGGAAACTGCAACGACAAATCGTACCTCCTCTCGCTCGTTTGTCGGCGCCTGAATCTGCCGTACGAGTTCGTGGCAATTTCGACGAAGAGCGGCGTTCTGATCGAGGACGCGCCGGCCGATCAGTTCGACCATGTCTTCGTTAGAGTGAAGCCGGTCGATCGCTGGATCTACCTCGATGCGGCCAACTCGATGTCAACTTTCGGCTCGGCGCCGGCGTGGTGTCAGGGTATGCAGGCGCTGGCGATCGACGATGAGGGAACCGTTGTTACCATCCCGGTCGATTCCCCCGATGTCAATTCAATGGAGATCTCGGAAGCGTTCGACAAAATTCACGCTGGTCGTGTTCATGGACGTTTCGATTTCCGCGCACACGGCCAGTGCGCGCGGCTCATCGACGAACGGTGGAAGCAGATATCGCTGAACATGGACGATCAGCAGCAGTCGGGCCAGCAGGCCCTTCTTGATTACCTGCCCTCCTCGGCCGTGCTCACCTATGCGCGGGAGGCGGATGCCAGCGCCCCCGGCGCGTTTCATGTATCGGGGCAACACTCACGCGGCCCTCTCGTTCCTCTCGGCGAAAACGGCAAAGTGGTCTGTACACTCCTCTGGGAGGTCCCGTTTCTCCCGTTGAGTCACTGGCGGGTACTCCAGATCGACCGGCTGTTCGTAGTGATGTTTCCCACGACCGTGAGGCTGCAGACGAGGTTCGAAGGGGATCTCTACCGGTATGTGGAAGACGTTTCGCGCCTCCGGACACTCGATAACCCGGTGTGCAACATCGGAGAGGAAGTGGTGGACGATGGATCGGCGTTGACGGTGAGCCGTACCATCGTGTTCAAGAACAAATACACGCGCGGCGAAGAAGTGAAACTGGTGCCGGACGCTCTGGAACGGATCGAGGAAGCCCTGCAACTCGTGATCTCGATCGACGCCGCGGCGATGCACGCGCGGTAGATAGCGCCGCAGCCCCGTCGTGTCCTGCGTGAAACCCCTATTCGCGGCGGATAATGATGCGGTCGGGAATCTCGTTGCGGTCGCCCTCGACCCAGGGAAAGAATTCGGCGAGACAATCGCCGGCTCGATCGATACCGGCGACCAGTCCATCGCGCAAAGAGCCGCCGGCGATACCCTTCAGTATCGCGGCGTCGGTTTGGGCCCAGAAGTTTTCGTCGACCCTGGCGTTGATACCCTCGTCGGCCATCACGATCACGCGATGTTCCAGAAGACTGACGAAGATCAGTACACCCGTCGCCGCTTCGGTTTTGTGGAGTCCGTTGGCGTAGAATTCCTGGAAGGCCTGCTCTTCGGCGACCGACGTCGCGCGGTTACCAGAAATGAACAAGCGTTTGAAGTCGGGCAGCACGGCGGCCAGGCCAAAACCCGCCGCTCCCATGGCCAGCTGTGACAACAATACCAGCGGGGGACTGTCCCACGGCAACCACGCCGTCGTCAACGCCGAGCCGATCAGCAAGCAACAGAGGGCGGCCAGCCAGTTGGCCCCGGGATGAGGATCGGAACGTTCGACGACCACCGGCAGGATCTCGCCGACCGTTTTCCTCTCAGCCCCGGCGATCGCGCCGCGGACAACGCCCAGGTCTTCTTCATTGAGGGTTCCGACGGCGCTGTAGCGGCGCTGCCGCAAGAGCGCGCGCAGAACGAAGAACAACAACAAACCGGCAAAGATCCAGGGTGCGATCGAGGTGACGGTGTGCCACAGCCCACCGCTCACTTGCTCACCACCCGCGGTACTCCATTCGTTCATCGTATTTTCACCAGCCTCCCGAGGCGCCGCCGCCGGAAAAGCCGCCGCCGCCGCCAAAACCGCCAAAACCACCGCCACCTCCACCAAAGCCACCGCCGGAGGAACGGCCACCCCCCGCCAGCATCGAGCCCAGAAGAAGACCTCCCAGAAGCCCGCCGCCACCTCGTCCGCCTCGTCCCCGGCGAAACAGTCTCGACAATATGAAAAACATGAAAAGCATCGGGAGCAGACCCATAATACCACCCGACTTGCGTTTCCGCGCTTCGGGGATCCCGGCGTAGTCACCGCCGGCGGCCTGGTGAATGGCCACAATACCCCCGCGCAACCCCGCGTAGAAATTTCCCTTCTTGAACTCGGGCGAGATGACGCCGCGTATAATGCGGCCCGAAATGGCGTCGGTGATCGTTCCCTCGAGCCCGCGGCCGACCTCGATGCGGACCTTGCGCTCCGCCCTGGCGACGAGCAACAACGCCCCGTTGTGCTTCTCCTGTTCACCGAGACCCCACTGCCGGGCCACCTCGAGGGCATAGTTCTCCAGCGAACGCCCGCCCAGATCGGGTACGGTCAGCAAGGCGATATCCTGTCCGCTGCCCTGCTTGTACGATTCCATCAGGGTTTCGAGTGAGGTCTCCTGCTGCGGCGTGAGGAAACCACCCAGGTCGGTCACCCAGCCGTCGTTGGCGGGGATCTCGCCCCGGGCGTGAACCGTCACGGCCAGCAACAGCGCCACGATAAAAACGGCGGTTCGGGGGACGTTAACCATCTTTCTCGTTCCCAAAATCGAACTCGACCTTCGGCGTTTCGCGAACTTCCGGTTCGAGTTCCAGTTGTGGTTGTTTTTCGAATCCGAACATGCCGGCGATGATGCTGGCAGGGAAACGGCGCCGCGTGGTGTTGTAGACCAGCACGGCGTCGATGTAGTCGCGCCGTGCCACGGCGATGCGATTCTCGGTGCCCTCGAGCTGGTCCTGCAGTGACAGGAAGTTCTGGTTGGCCTTGATATCGGGGTAGCGCTCGACGACGACCATCAGCCGTGCCAGTGCCGACCCCAGACCCTGCTGGGCCTGGGTGTAGGCCTGCAACTGGGCGGGGTCGGTCGGCAACCCCGCCGGCAACTGGGCCCGTCCCACGCTGGCGCGCGCCTCGGTCACCGCCTCGAGTGTGGATTTTTCGAAATCGGCGGCACCCTTGACCGTGTTGACCAGTTGCGGGATGAGGTCGAAGCGGCGCTTGTACTGGTTGTCGATTTCGCTCCAGGCGGCCTCTATCTTTTCCTGGGATGTGACCAGTTTGTTGTAGCTCCCAATGGCCGTGCCGCCAATAATCAGCACGATTAACAGGACCACACCGATGGCGACGAGACAACCCGTCCTGGAGGATCCGCGCCTGTTGCTGGAAAGATTGAACATCGTATATCCTTTTATTGCATGTGTTTACTGAAATATCAACGAACAGCCAGGTATCCCGGTCACCATGCTACCACCCGGGTATTCTATCTTCAAGCTATTCCCACTGGTACTGCTTACTACATCAACAACGAAAATCTATTCACATAAAGGTTGTTTTAACAGTATCTTGACATCCAAATGTTAGGCATGCTAAAGTTTCTTGATCTCACAGGAGGATTTCACCTTATCAGGCGATGCGGCGACGCATCGTACGAAGAATTTCGACCGGTATCGGCACGTCGAAGCGAGTCACATTTTGACCCTTTGGAGGGAAACGCCATGGATCGACGAAATATCGTGGTTATTCGTATTGCCAACGTTTTCGCCACCGGATTACTGGCGCTTCTGATTCTCACCGCCCTCGCCGCTGCAGAACCTCTCCACGCACAAACCACGCCTCGTCGCATGAGCCACGCTGTTGCGGTCAGCGGAGACGAGGCGGTAGTTGGTGCTCATGGGGATAACGGCTTCAAGGGAACAGCGTATGTGCTGAAGCGGGACGGTGGCAGGTGGGTTAAAATGCAGGCGCTTTCGCCGGCAGATCTGGGGCGGTACGACCATTTTGGAAGTTCCGTAACCATCGATGGCGACCGCATTGTCGTCGGCGCACCGTGGCAGAATATGCTTCAGGGTGCCGCGTACGTATACAAGCGCGTCGGCGCAGAATGGGTCGAGGAGGAAAAGCTCACAGCCAGTGTCGCCTCTCCGGAGGACAGGTTCGGCACAACAGTGATGATCGACGGCAATGTAACAACGATCTCGACGGGTCGGAACCTCGACGCAGCGAGTTCGACGGCCTATGAGTTTTCTCGTTCGGGATCGAGGTGGGTCGAACAGCGAACGACAGACGTTGTTGACCGTCAGTCACTGGCGGAATCGCCAGATGGTTCGGACGTCCGCGCCGCGGCCTCTCGAATGCAGGGCGAGTTTGGCACCCCCCCGGCCGTGTCAACGGCCGCGCCCGCTCCGCCGGATATCGTCACTGCGACGAATGGTGTGTTTGAAGACAGCGTGCAGGTATCCTGGTCGAGGGTAGAGCAGGACGCCATCATATATAAGGTAACGCGCGACGATGTGCTCATTTCTATCGTCTCC
>CBDVDJ010000190.1:0-5956 GCA_965372695.1 uncultured bacterium | reverse complement strand
ATACCGAGGTAGATCGCCGTCTGGGACTTGTTCCACGAGTGGAGCTTGAGCGCTTCGTGTATTTCGACCTGCTCGACTTCTTCGATCCGCTGCCTGAGCGTGACCGGTACCTCGGCCTTGTCGGCCTTGCTGACCCTCTGGCGGGCTTCGACAACCTCGGGTGCGAGGTGCTCGAGAGAGAGGCTGTCACCGTCGTCGGCGAGGATGATGGCACGCTTGATGACTTTTTCAAGCTCGCGGACGTTGCCCGGCCAGCGGTAGGCGAGGAGCCTGTCGAGGAACTCGTCGGTGACGCCGTCGACGTCCATGCCCATCTCGCGCGAAAGCTTTTCGACGTAGTGGTGCATGAGCAGAACGACGTCTTCGGGACGGTCGCGCAGCGGCGGCACCGTCAGAGGAAAATCGTTGATGCGATAGAAGAAGTCCTCCAGAAAAGTCCCGTCGTCACACTTCTGGAGAAGGTTCGTCTTGGACGCGCAGATGATGCGGACCTCGACGGGCAGCAGGTCGTTGGAACCGACCTTCCGGACCGTCTTGCTGTCGAGAAACTGCAGTAACTTGCCCTGCATCGCCAGCGAAGTCTTGCCGATCTCGTCGAGGAACACCGTTCCGCCGTGCGCTTCTCGCAGCAGGCCGTCCTTGTCTGCAAACGCACCGGTAAACGCACCCCGCACGTGGCCGAACAACTCCGACTCGAGCAGCTGCTCGGGAAGCGCCGCGCAGTTGACGTGCATGAATTTGCGGTCACGGCGATCGCTGAGCAGGTGAATCGCGTAGGCGATCAGCCCCTTGCCCGTACCCGTCTCGCCCTGGAGCAACACGGTGGCGTCCGAATGGGCGACACGCTCCGAGAGGTTGAGGAGCTTGATCATTTCCTTGTTGTCGGTGACGATATTCTGAAAACCCTTTGACGTCGTTTTTGAACGGTCCCGCGACTTTCGCTCGGTGCGGACGATTTCATAGACCGACAGCGAAATGAGACTCGAATAGGCGCCGACGAAGTGGAGCGCGTCCTGGCCCATCGGGGGCCGGGCCGGCTCGAATTCCTGCCGTACGCAGAGAACGCCGAGGTCTTCCCCTTCGAATCCGAGAGACTGCAGGAGCAGCGTCCCCCTGGGGTCGTCGAGCCTGGCTCTCAGCGGCGCGATCTCGGGGTTGTTCTCGACGTCGGTGACGAGGATTCCGCTGCGGGAGGACTTTTCGTTTTTTTCTGTTTTGTTATACCAGGAGAGGATCGCCTGGGCTTCATTCCGGCTCATACCGTCACGCGTGGCGATCTGAAAACTCCTGACCTTCGCCGCGGGAATGGCGACGAACCCCGCGTTCGCGCCGAGCCGCTCGAGGATGAGCTCCAGTGTCGAGGCCAGCCCCTTGACGAGGTGGTCCCTCGACCGGGCGCCGCTCTGGATGTCACCGAGGACGGAGAACTGGTCGAGCACGTTCGTCGTCGTACAGGACATCCGGTCTTCGATCTTGTTTCGCAGCGCGAGGAGCGCTTTGCGGAAGTGCTCGTTGCCCTCCTCTTCCACGATCCGGTCCGCCTCGTAGACGGCCAGCAGGGCGTCGTCGAGATTTCCGAGTTTCAGCTCCACCGACGTCAGCAGGATCTGGGACACGATCTGTCCCGGGCCATCGTCGAGCTGGCCGAAACCGAGTACGCTGTCGGCGAGCGCGTGTTTCGCCTTGATTATCGACGTCTCGTCCCCTGCCTTTATGTAGAGTCTGGCCAGGATCTGCCGGGAAATTGCTTTTTCGTACGGGTTCTCGTACCGGTCGAACATCTCGATACTCGTCTTGAGGCTCTCGATCGCCGGGTCCAGTTCCCCCAGGCGGCGCCGGCACATGCCCTGGGCCCGGTACAGGTAGCCGAGCTCGAAAACTTCCCCGCAGGCCGTGGTGATCTCGATGCCTTCGCTGATGTGCGCCATCGCTTCCCCGGGGCGGTTGAGTCGAAATTCGACTTCGGCGATTCTCCGCAGGTTTTCGGCGGCGATATCGCCCTGGGGGGCGATCCGCTGGGCGCTCTTCAGCGCCTTGCGATAATTGGTCAGCGCTTCCTGGTTCCGTCCCCTGGCAAACATGAGATCACCGAGCGACTCGTCGACGAGGGCGGATTCGCGCGCGTAGCCGAATTCATCCGCCATGGCCTTGGCGCGGACGATTGATTTCTCGGCTTTCGCGAATTCGCCGGAGCCGGTAAAGGCCCGGCCGATCATGAACAGGGCTTTGGTCAGACGGAAATTGTCCCCGAAACGCTCGGCGCCCGTGACAGCCTGCTGGAACGAGCTGATCGCTTCGGGGAAGCGCCGGAGCTTCAGATAGACGACGCCCAGGTTGATCTGCAATCTGATGAAGTGCTGAGTCAGCCCCAGCGATTTGGCAATGTCGAGAGATTTGAAAAAAGAAGCCAGCGCCCGGTTCCAACGGCACGCGTTCTTGTGGAGCAATCCCAGGTTGTTGTACGCGTAGGCAATGCCGACGCGATCTTCTACCCGCCGGTAGCACGAGAGGGCATCCTGGAAAAACTCCTCCGCTTCGGACAACAGGCCGAGACGGAGATAACAGTGAGCGATGAGTATCTGGATACTCGCGACTTCGCCGTGCTCATCGGAGTTCTTCAGCTTGCGATAAGAATTGAACCCCGTCTTGAGCGCGTCGTCATACTGTCCGCGCATCAACTGGAGAAACGCCTCCCGGTACTCGATCTTGCCGAGCACTTCCCTGGTGGCGACTCTTTCGGAGATTTCTTTGGCGAGGTCGAGGAACTGCTGCGACTCGGTGTAGTTGCCCTTCTGGCGGTGACAGTCGCTGATTCGAAGTAAAAGCCTGAATCTATCGGGGTCGGCGGACTTCTCGATAGATTCCAGAGCCTTGTGGAAGTACTCGAGGGCCGTAGAAAAATTCTCCGAAGAGTAATGCATGCTGCCTATCTCCTCGGCCGGTGAATACACCGATTCCCGAGCGGGCATGTCACCCTCCGGATTATTCCTCAGCCAATCTCTGTCGTCCCGTGCGTTGGACATTTTCAATCCTTGAGATTAACTCGTTATTCCACGGAGGCGCCTGACAAGCGCCTCCTCGCCACTCTACCGGATCCAGATCATAAAGTTCCACCACATCTTGTACGCAAGGCCGACACCGATGGGATTGACCAGACTTCCACCCGGCGAAAGATCGCCCGGCTTCGTTCCATGGTCGCGCCAACCGGCAACGTCGTCTCCATCCCCGTCGTCGGAATTATCATCACCGCTGTCAACATATGTAATTGGATCGCCATCCGACTTCGGAGTGATCACCGAGGGGCCGTAAATGGTCCCGGGAACCGGCGATTTGGCGTAAGGATGGGTAGAAGGATAGATACAGAGTACAAGCAAAGCGACAATTACTATAAATATTGCCCGCTTCATTTCCGCCTTCAACTCCTTCCAGAATGGAATAAAACAGCACGTGTTAACGTGAAACGTGGGGAGTCAATACACTTATAAAGATAGAACCACTTCAGATTTGTGTCAAACGATTAATCGGCTTCGACTTCCTCCGATTCCGAGTCCTTACCCGGCTTGTACGGTATATCGTATTTTTCAAGCTTTTTGTACAAATTACTGCGCTGCATGCCCAGCTTTCGAGCCGTTTTGCTCACGTTGTACCCATACAACTGTAGCTTCCGTTCGAAAAATTCTTTTTCCATTGCGGCCCGGAAATCCCCGTAGGATTCCTTGTCGAAAAACAAATCGTCGACTTTTTTGCCGCCCGCCTGTTCCGGCAGGTCCCGGGCTTCGATAGTCGTTCCCGGCGCCAGAATCACGACCCGTTCAATCAAGTTCTTCAGTTCCCTGACATTACCAGGCCAGGAGTATTCCTTGAGCCGTTCGATCGCCCGCTTCGACAATTTCCTGGGCGGTTGACCCAGTTCACCACCGGTCAGCTGCAAAAAATGATCCACAAGGAGCGGAAGATCGCTGATCCTCCGACGCAGCGGCGGCACCACGATCGGCACCACGTTGAGTCGATAGAAGAGGTCTTCGCGGAACGCCCCCTCCTGGCTCGCCGTCAGCAGATCCTTGTTGGAAGCGGCGATGACACGGACGTCGACCTTGATCGTCTCGGTCCCGCCGACACGCTCGAAAACCGACTCCTGCAGGACGCGGAGCACCTTGGCCTGGGCGTTGAGGCTCATGTCCCCCACTTCGTCGAGGAAGAGAGTGCCGCCGTCGGCCATCTCGAATTTACCCACGCGGCGCGACACGGCCCCCGTAAAGGACCCCTTCTCGTGGCCGAACAACTCGCTTTCGATCAGTTCTTCGGGGATGGCGGCGCAGTTGACCTCGACGAACGGCTCCTTCGCCCTCGGACTGGACTGGTGGAGGGTGCGGGCGACCATCTCCTTGCCCGTGCCGTTCTCTCCCATGATGAGCACGCGGGCGTTGGTCGAAGCGACCTTGGAGACCGTATCCAGGATCGCGAGAATCTCGGGATTCTCGCCGATGATTTCGCTCGAACGCTCGAATTCACGGCGAAACGACTGGTTCTCGACCCGGAGTTTGCCCTGTTCGAGACCGTTGCGGATCACCAGCAGAATCCGGTCGGCGTCGATCGGCTTTTCGATGAAGTCGTACGCGCCGAGACGGGTGGCCTCGACGGCGGTCTGAATGGTGCCGTGCCCCGAAATGATCACGACGGGGGTTTCGGGCTGTTCCTCGTGGAGGTGGGAGAGGACCTCGAGGCCGTCCATCCCGGGCATCTTGATGTCGAGCAGAATCAGGTCGACTTTTTCCTCGCGGGCCTTCTCGAGCGCACCGGGGCCGTCGGGAGCCAGCAGAACGTTGTACGACTCGAATTCGAGCAGGCGTTGCAGCGCGTTGCGGATTCCCTGTTCGTCGTCGGCAATAAGAATAGTTTTTGGCATGATCGAAGTAACTCGCACGTTGACATTTCCGTCCGGCGGTTTTTCTTTCACAGGAATAACACAACCGATACCATGGGTACCAGCGCATTTTCCCCGGCATGGGGCCGGGGCCATCGCAGGAACACCCGGAAGGAAAACGTGGCTACGAACGAACGCATCCATATCCGGAATCTCGCCCTCGCCGAGGTTCGTGAAGCCCTGGCGGCGCGCGGCGAACCCGAATACCGCTACCGGCAGCTGTGCAGCTGGCTCTACGGGCGACTCGCCGCCGGGTTCGGTGAAATGACCGACCTGTCGGCAACGCTGCGCGAATCGCTGGACGAGGAGTACCGGGTCGCCAGCGCCACGCCGGTGCTGGCGCAGTTTTCCCGGCTCGACGGAACCCGGAAGTATCTGTTTGACCTCGGCGGCGGCGCCAACGTCGAAGCGGTGGTGATGTGGTACGAGAAGCGGACCACACTGTGCATCTCTACCCAGGTGGGTTGCCCGCTCGACTGCCTTTTCTGCGAAACGGCGACCGGCCGTTACCGCCGCAACCTCACGTCGGGCGAAATCCTCGACCAGGTCTGTGAACTCAAGCGAGACGCGGGACTCGCCGACAAGAAAGTCAACGTCGTCTTCATGGGAATGGGGGAACCGCTACTCAACTACGACAACCTCGTCGGCGCCCTCCGCACGCTGAACGACCCTCTCGGTCTGGATCTGGGCGCGAAGCGCATCACCGTATCGACGTCGGGCTTTCCGGACCGTATCCGCCAGCTTGCCGACGACGATGTGAAGTGCTCTCTCGCTCTCTCGCTGAACGCCACCACCGATGAACAGCGCCGGGAGTTGATGCCCAAAGCGTCACGCGAACCGATCTCCGAGCTGCTCGCCGCGGCGCGGTACTTCACCGATCACAAGAACCGGCGCGCCACCCTCGAATACGTCATGCTCGGCGACGTGAACACGTCCGACGACGACGCCCGCCGACTGGGCCGGCTCACACGCGGCCTGCCTCTGAAGGTCAACCTGATCCCGTACAACCCGGGACGGACCGGCCGTCACCGT
>CBDVDJ010000189.1:0-5999 GCA_965372695.1 uncultured bacterium | reverse complement strand
AGGCCGTCTATCAGTGTGACCTTGGCGCCCTGCGCGCGGCACTCGTTCACGAACGGTTCCGGCACGTCGGTCGGCATGTACACGTAGGCGGGGAGTCCCGCCGCCGCCGCGTACGCCGCCATCGCGCCAGCCGCGTTTCCCGCCGACGGGACCGACAAGGCCGTCGCCCCCAGCTCCTTCGCCATCGAGACCGCCGCAGCCATGCCGCGCGCCTTGAACGACGTGGTGGGATTGCAGCTCTCGTCTTTCAAATAGAGCGCGTCGAAAGCCAGTTCGGCGCCCAGGCGCCGTGCGGGCGTCAAGGGCGTCATCCCCTCACCGAGCGTGATGCGGTTTTCCGAGTCCCTGACGGGCATCAATTCGTGGTAACGCCACAGGTTGTCCGCGCGCGACGCGCCGGCGTCACGGGCGATGTTTCCTCTGGCCGTGACGAGGTCGTAGCGGGCGAGCAGGGGCTTGCCGCAGTCGGGGCAGAGGTTGTGCAGGCGGTCCGGCTCGAGCCGTTTCCCGCACTTGCCGCATTCGAGATGTGTGAAGTAGTTCATGGGATTTTGTCCATTGGGCGCGCATTGATCATACCCCCGCGAGCATCGACATGGCAAGCACCTCGCCACCCCCTCGGCACACACATAATCGCTTCAGCACCGCGACTGGATCGGATATAATCGACACGTCATGGCGAAGAACTACATGTACCTGTATGGTCGAAACTCGGTGACGGAGCGCATCAAGGCGCACCCGGAGACGGTGCGCCGGGTGTCCCTCCGGGAGGGACTGTCCATCCCCGATCTCGAGAAACTGGCCCGGGTGAACAAGATTGAATGTGAGCGCCTGCCCTCCAACACGCTCGACAAGATGCGGCCGCAGAAGGACCTGCAGGGCGTCGTCGCCCGGGTCGACTTGTTTCAATACATGGACGCCGAAGAACTGATCGCCGGGGCCCTCAGCGAGAATCGCACACTCATATTTCTGGATCGGGTCACCGACCCGCACAACCTCGGTGTGATCATCCGGCTCTCGGCCTGCTTCGGCAGGTTTTCGCTGGTCATCCCCAGTCGTGAGGCGTGTGACGTAAACGAGACCGTGCTCCACGTCGCGTCTGGCGGCGAGAATTATGTCCCCATCGCCAGCGTGAATAATCTCGCGCCCGTCCTCGATGCCGCGAAGAACGATGGTTTCTGGGTAGCGGGAGCGGTCGTCGGTGACGAGGCGGAGGACATAACCACGTTGACCTTTCCGTTTCCGCTGGCGCTGGTGCTGGGGTCCGAGGGCGGCGGTATCCGCAAAGGTCTCCAGAAACGGCTGGACGTTCGCGTACGCATCCCGATGCCGGGCGTGCCGCTGTCGTTCAATGTGAGTATGGCGTGCGCGATTTTTCTCCACGAGATTTCAAAACAGGCAAACAACGCGGGGTAGGAGGTCGAAGATATGCAGAACATCGTCGAATGGATCCTCGAAGCCGGACTGCTCAAGCGCACACCGCGCTCCGGGTGGTCGCTCCTCGGCGTAAGCGCTCCCGAGAGCGTCGCCGATCACAGTTTCCGGTGCGCGGCCATCGGCTATGTGCTCGCACACATGGAAGGCGCAGACGTCTATCGCACGCTGCTCATGACCCTGTTCAACGACATTCACGAGGCCCGCATCACCGACCTCCACAAGATGGCGCAGCACTATGTCGATGCCGAAGCCGCCGAGGACCGGTCTTTTGCCGACCAGACCGGCGGCCTTCCCGAAGGTATGCGCGACGAGTTGTCGGACATGCGAAGTGAGTACAGGGCACAGAAGTCGAAAGAGAGTATCATCGCCCGGGATGCCGACATCCTCGAGTGCCTCATCCAGGCCAGAGAGTACACCGAACACGGACAGAAGAGCGCCGCCCTGTTCATGAAGAACGCCCACCACCTCGAGACCGAAAGCGCCCGCAAACTGTGGGCACAGGCCGAACAAACGGACATAAATGAGTGGTGGTCCCGGATCGGCACGTTCGGAAGATAACGTCCACTTACACCTGTTCCGAACCTGGACTCCGAGTATCAAGTTCGGTCCTTGATAAATGCTTACCCCCTTGGTATAATCAAAGTATGATGAAACTACCAAAGTCTGTTCGAGATAGTTTCCGCGCCTACGGCCGCCAAGGAGGTCGCGCGCGGGCCTCGAACATGAGCCCCGGAGCGCGAACGTCGGTGGCCCGCAAGGCCGCCATTCAGCGCTGGACCCGGGCACGGTTCGGCGCCCCTGGGTTCGAAGTTCTCGGCCTGCCGGGCGGCCAGGTCATCGACGCGGGACTGGCCGCACTGGCGGCCGACGAGGAGTCCATCGAAAGCCTGTTGGTTTCGCTCGCGGCTCCGCGTCTTAAGCGGGAAGGTGTGCCGCTTCCCCACAATCTATTCGCCGATGCGGACGTACGCCTGTATCGCTTGCTCGAACGAACGGATGGCGTCCTGGCTCATGCCCGGTTTCTTGCCTACCTGCGCCAGGTGGTGTCATTCGCAAACGCGTGTGCAAGCGCCCGCGTGAGCTGAGGCTGAAATGCGCAAAGAAATTACTCGAGCGCGCTTGATCTCACTCATGAAGGAATTGGCGCGAAGAGCGCCGCGACGCGGCGCGTACCGGGTCTACTTCGTGGGTGGAGGAACGGCGGTATACCTCGGCTGGCGCCGCTCTTCCATCGACGTGGATCTCTACACCGACCGCGAGGTCGTCTTTCGAGACGTTCAAGAGATCAAGGAGCGGCTTAATATCAACATTGAATTTGCCCGTCCGGAAGACTTTGTCCCGCCGCTCAGTGGAACCGCAAGCCGACACGTGTTCATCGATACAGTCGGCGCAATCACGTTTTACCACTACGACCCTTATGCACAGGTTTTCTCCAAAGTCACCCGCGGTTTTCGGCGCGACCTCGACGATGCGCAGGAATTCATTCGCAGCGGAATGGTGGATCCCCAAAAACTCCGGTCCCTGGTGGTGAAAATCCCCGACTCCGCATACGCCCGGTACCCCAGCCTGTCCCGGAACGGAATCGAAAACGCCATCGAGACCTTTCTCACGGAGACATATTGATCCCCGTTCACATAGCCTGCACCAAATAAGGTGGCTCCCCGGGCAGGACTTGGACTTTTATTGCTGAAAGTATGGCCACGGGCCGTAAGAATATCACCTGAGGATCGTCATTTTGCGGGTTTGTTCGAACGCGCCGGCGCGCAGGCGGTACAGGTATACTCCCGACGCGACGGACCCTCCCGTCTGCCGCTCATTGACGTATGGCCCGCAGTCCGTTAGAATCAAGACACCCCAAAGGCGATCGAAATCCACGGAGGTGCTCGCGTGAAGCGCTCGCTCTTGTTCTTCCTTTTAATGCTGGCCGCCACGGTCAGCGGTTGCTCCGACGATCCTGTTCAGCCGGAATCCGAAGTGGCCGCCCCCGTCACGTGGCAGCGACTGACATTGGCGTCGGGCCAATCGGATGAAAGCGTGATGGCCCTCAGCGCCAGGGATAAAGACCTGTTCGTATTGACGCAGCGGTTTTTTTCTACCGTCGATCCTGAGGGCGCCATCGGTGAGAAATGGTCGCACCATATTCCTGCCGGCAGGGCGCTGCCATTCGCGAGCAAAGACTACTTTGTCTACCCGATCAACCTGAACGGATACTTCGCTCACAACTCGATCAGCATCAACTGGAGTGCCGCCGCCGACGGGCTGCCGGCTTCGGTTCAGCTGCCACTCGTAACACTCGACCCGGCGTTATCGGAGAACGCTCGCTACGCCGCCTGGGACTCACATACGCACGTAGCGGTTATCAACAATGAGGGTCTGGCACTCGCTCCGGTATTCGACTCGTACCAGAATGCCCCGAGTTCGACGTACTTGTATCTGATCCGGCTGAGTCCGCGGGCGCCGGGTGATTTCTCGGAAATATTCGTGGACGTGGAGAAGAGGATCGATTGGCCTTACGGTCCGGTCTGGGTAATCGTGGTCGGCGGCCGTTTCTTTGCGTCGACGGTAGTGGCAACGTATGAGGTGTACGACGACGGTGCGATAACCAGGCTGTTCGAGCCGGGCGCGAACAGCATGATCGAACACGACGGCCGGCTGATCATCAGCAACTGGAACGGCATTTTCGCGTCCACGGACGGTGGCGAGACGTGGGAGCCCGTTGTCGGTACGGACCCGGGAACTCTATTCGAGGTCGACGGCCGGTTGTGTCTGCGGCGCGCCGCGGGGATACAAGTGATAGACCTGGACGAGGGGACAATCACGACGCTGGCCAACAACGGTTTACCATTGATGAGCAGCGTCTTCTCGGAGGCGGCTGTGCAGTTTGGCGATCGCGTGTACATCGGCACTCGCGAGGGCCTCTACTCCAAAACGATCAGCGATTTTTTTAACCGGTAGGTACGAGCAATGCTATCCAGGTCTCGTTTGATCCCTCTCCTGCACGGGCTCCTGGCGCTGGTGATTGCGCTCGCTGCCTGCGAATCAGGCGACAACCCGGTCGACACGAACTCCCCCGAAGAACCGAGCGTGTACGCGGGGTCAGCTTCTTGCCAGACCTGTCACGAGAGTATCTACGCCGACTATGTCGGCTCCGGGCATGCTGAACAATTCAAGCGCATTGTGGGTGGTCAGCCACCTCAATATGTACGAGCGTCGCTGATGGATCACCCGGTAAGCACCCCGCCGCCCGGCACCGACTGGGATTCCATTGCTTTCGTTCTTGGTGGAACACGCTCGTACGCCCTTTTCGTGGGAACGGACAGCCGGGTCGTATCGGGTGAGTCTGCGCGATGGGACCTGACTACAGGACAATGGACGAGCTATCTCGTCGAAGGACAGCCTGGTCTGGACTGCGGGGCCTGCCACGCGACGGGCTACCTTTCGGGCGGCGGGGCAGATGCAAGTCCGTCTGCCTGGGAGCTCGACGGGATCGCCTGCGAAGCGTGTCACGGACCCGGTAGAGCGCATACGATGTCGCGGCTTGCCTCGGACATCACCGTTGATCGCACCAGCGAATTCTGCAATACGTGCCATGCCGGCGAGCATACGTGGATCCGCCAATCGTCTGCACATATGACGCCTTCCGACGCGTCGTCTGGTCACGATGCCCATTTCGGTGTAGAATGCCTTACCTGTCACGAACCTCACATCTCCGTTCTGTATGATTGGGATCGGGCAATTCTCAAGGACTGCGTCGACTGCCACTCCCCAACCCTGTAGCGTCGGTAACGCTCCCCGCCCCGGACGAAGCCGGGAATGGAAAACGGGCCGGGCCACCTGTCAGCAGGCAGCCCGGCCCGTTTCATGCCGGGGCTCGTCTTCGAGAACCGTAACGCCGAATTCAACAAATGCTAATTGTAGAGCGCCTTTATGTTGCCCCAGGTTGTTTCCTCTACCGGAATGGTACAACCGTATATCGTCATCGTTACGTCGGAGTCCTGCCACCAGATTCCGTTCGTGCGGCCGAGGCTGCAGTCATCGGGATTGACAAACGGTGGGAAGCCGGCCGGCAAACTGCTGCCGTCGGACGTGTCACCGAGCGTCGCACCGTTGGCCGCCCACTGAACGCAAGGATACTCGTAGCCGTCGAAGTACCCGGACCACGTAATATTGGTAACCGCGTTCACACGCTGAAAGCTGGCAAAGATGATCGTCGTCGTTTCCGAGTAGAAGTTGATCACTCCGGTGTACGTGGCGTCACCGCCGTCCCAGGCTTCGCCAGTACCGTTCATCGTGAACGTTCCATCGGTGAAGGTCTTCTTGTAGATCATCTGACCGTCTCCCGTGACCGGGTTCACCAGATCGACCAGGAGCAAGGTCGACGAGATGTCCGGACACGAGTAGCTCCACTGCACTCCCAGGGTCGCGCCATCCCAGGACGCGGAGTTGATAGCATTGCCGAGCGTCAGAAAGTCACCGTCGTTTGCAAAAGACTCGGTATGTCTGCCATGCGAAACCTGGCCGGCTTCGCTCTTGTACGTACCGCTCAACGGCGCTCCGGCCTG
>CBDVDJ010000188.1:0-6001 GCA_965372695.1 uncultured bacterium | reverse complement strand
CCATAATCGAGCGTTGAAACTGGAATGAGTTCGCGAATGAGGTGTCGGCCGCCGCGTAGTCGCCGCGATCGTACTGAATAAGCCCGATAGCATTCATGTTGTTGCCGAGGACCGGATGTCTCGGACCGGTGACACGGACATGAAGGGCGAGCGACTCGCGGAGCAGCGCCTCGGCCTCGTCGTAGTACGCCTGGTCGTACAGCGCCCGCCCCAGAGAACTGAGACAGTAAGCCACGTCCGGGTGTTCGTCCCCGTGGTAATTGCGCCGGATCTCCAAAGACGCACGCTGGAGTTTTTCCGCCTGTTGGAAATCGCCGATGCGCGAGAGCAATCGCCCGTAAGCACTCAGCGTGAAGGCGATAGCAGGATGACCTTCCGGATACAGCGCGCGGTCGGTGGCCAGGACTTCGTCCCACATCGCCCGCGCCTCCGTTAGATTCCCCTCGTCCGCCATGAGCTGCGCATAGTTGTATCGTGTCGTCGCCGTTTCCGGGTGCCGGTTGCCGTACTCCTTTTCCTGGATGGCCAGGGCGCGTTTAAACATCGAATCGGCTTCGGCGTAACGGCTGACTTCGTGAAGCATAAGGCCAAAATTGTTCATAAGGGGCGACGCCGTGCGGCTGTCGGGCCCCTCGACCGAGCACCAGATATCGATGGACTCGCGATAGAGTCGTTCCGCTTCGTCGTATCGCCCTTGATAGTTTCGGCACAGTCCCAGCATGCCGAGAGCGCCGCCGAGGGATCTTTTGTCGGACAAATCGCGCGCAATCGCAACGGCCTCCCGACCGAGCGAATCCGCCTCCTGGTAGCGTCCCATCTCACTGAGAAAGCTCAGCAGTGCGACCATGGTCTCCACCACTTCCTCCCGGTGATCTCCTTCGAGCTGCATACGAAGGGCGATGCTCTCCTCCAACGCCTTGACCGCATCGTCGTACACACCGAGGTTACCGTACGCAGTGCCTATCGTTTTCAGCATGTCGGCGAGAACGTCTGGTTGACCGGACAATTCTTCGTGCACGCGGTCGCGACCCTTGTCGAGCATTTCACGGGCGGTAGTGGTCTCGCCGCGCGACGTGTACGGGTCCGCGGATGCGAACAGCCCCGACAGAAATTCACTCACCTCTGCTGCTTTCGTAGCCTCGAGACGCGCGCGGTCGCGCTCGCTGGCGAGACGCGTCATATACAGAGTAGTGAGCACGGCCCCCAGCAGCACAAGCGCAGCGGCCGCTGCCACAGCGACGCGATTGCGGCTGACAAACTTGGCGAAACGGTATTGTAACGTGTCCGATCGCGCGTGCACCGGTCGTCCTGAAAGGTGCCGTTGAATATCGTCGTGCAACACACCCGGAGACGAATAACGGCGTTCCGGCTCCTTGCGTAACGCGACCAGGCAGATATTGTCCAAATCACCGGCGAGACGCTTGCGTAGCCGTGCCGGTGTAAGCCGCCGGCAGCTCGCGATCGATTCTGCCGATGCTTGCGCGTCGGCGGTATCGTCCACACCGAGTCGAGACACAGATCGACTCGGGCGTTCGGCCTGTGTCCCGGCAATGGCCCGCTCGAGTTCGACCGGCGTGCTGGTCGTTTCCCGGTGTGGATGGCGACCGCACAGCAGTTCGTATAGCACCACACCCAAAGAATACACGTCACTCGCCGTTGTTATCGGCGCTCCGATTACCTGCTCCGGCGATGCGTAGGCTGGAGTCATCACGCGGTGGTTGCTGCGCGTCAGGCCCAGGTCGTCCTCACCAAGAACGCGAGCGATGCCAAAATCGAGAAGCTTCACGTGACCGTCGTGCGTTACCAGTATGTTGCTCGGCTTGAGGTCGCGATGGACAATGAGATTGCCTTGCGCGTATTGCACTGCCGCACACACCGATTGAAACAGATCGAGGCGCGCTTCGACTGTAAGGCGCCGTTGGTCGCTGTACGCCGTGATCGGTTGGCCGTCGACGTACTCCATTGTAAAAAACGGAAGCCCGTCCTCAGTGAGACCACCGTCGAGGAGACTCGCGATGTTGGGGTGTTGAAGCCGGGCGAGGATGCGGCGTTCGGTATGGAACCGCGACAAAATCAGATCCGAGTCCATCCCGCGCTTGATGAGCTTGAGCGCCACGCGTTGTTCAAACTGACCGTCTGCGCGCTCGGCCAGGTAGACCACACCCATGCCACCAGTGCCGATGGTTCGGACGATTCGGTATTGTCCGACCCGCGTCCCCTCCATGAGGGTCGGCGGGCCCACGGCAGCGGCGGCGTCGATGGCGCGGCCCTCGAGAAGACTGTGAGGCGCGTCGTCCGCTTTGATGAGTGCCATTACCTCGTTGAACAGTTCGTCATCGCCAGCGCACACGTCACGTACGAACGTTTCGCGCTCGCCGGCAGGACGTTCCAACGCATCGTGGAACAGCGTTTCCACACGCTTCCAACGCTCAGTGTCCAAATCAATGCTCCAATTCTCGGCTCAACCACGCCCTGGCCAGACGCCAGTCGCGGCGCACGGTGGGAACGGAGACACCCAACACTTCGGCTACCTCCTGGTGAGTGAGTCCTCCAAAGAAACGATACTCGACCACGGCAGCTTGTCGTTCGCTCAATGCTTTCAGGCGGTTGAGTGCCTCGTCCAGATCGAGCAACTGGTCGGCCCGAGTTTCCCTCGGGACCAATTCATCATCAAAAGTGGTCGCTATCAGGTCGCCGCCTCGCTTCAGCGCGCGGCGCTGCTGCGCGTAGTTAATGAGAATGCGCCGCATGGCCAGTGCGGCGACACCCAAAAAATGGGCACGATTCTGCCATGAGACGCGGCTTTGGTCGACCAGCTTGAGATACGCCTCGTGGACAAGCGCGGTAGCATTGAGGGTGTGATCCTGACGCTCGCGGTGCAGTTGGTTTTCGGCCACGCGGTGGAGCTCGTCGTAGACCATCGGCAGCAGCGCATTAACGACGTCTTCATTGCCACCGGTGAGTTCGGCAAGTAATTGGGTGACAGTCGGTTGTTGCACGCAGTAATGTTACAACAATACCGGGCTCCCGGTAAACACGTGTTTAAACACAACTTCACCAGGATCTTGCAGTCCACCGCGGATATCACTCTCGCCGGATCGAACGATATGCGGCAGCTGCATCACTGGTAGAGGGTTTTGATGTGGCCCCACGATCGGTGCTCGATTGAAGACGATTGTCAGTTCTAATTCAGTAAATCGTGTATTTTTCGATGATATTTTTTTTCTATCACGTGGCGTTTCTTTTTCAGGGTGTTGGTCAGTTCCTCACCATGGGCCAGGGCTTTCTCGAGAAAAACTATGCCGTGAAGTTTCTCGTAGGGCTTGAAACCATTTTTCGGCTTCAACAAACGATTCATATCTTTTCTGATCTGCTCCAGAATCCTGTTGTCCGTCAGAAGCTCTTCGCCCTCTTTACGGATATTATCAAAGGTGCTTGCAGCCCAGTGACGAAGTTCTTCAAGATTCGGCACCAGGAGTGCTCCCAATCCCTTCTTGTCCTGTCCCACCAGAATGGCGTCCTCGATGAACGGGAAACTCGCAATGGTACTCTCGATGCGGGTCGGATCGACGTTTTCGCCGCTGGCAAGCACGATAATATCTTTTGCCCTGCCGGTGATAATCAGTTCGTTATTTATTGTCATTCTGCCCAGGTCACCTGTCCCGAAAAAACCGTCTTCGGTGAAGGATTTTGCATTCTCCTCCTCGTTGTTTTCATAGCCAGAAAACACCTGGGGCCCCCGGACCTCGATCAGACCCTCCTCGCCAACGGGTAGAACATTTCCATCTTCGGAAACAATTCGCAATTCCGTATGCGCCACTGCGGGGCCAAGGGTTCCGTAGGTTCTGCAGGCAAGACCCCGCCCGGCAATCGCCGGGGAACACTCCGTCATGCCATAGGCATTTACAATCCTGATCCCGACCGCATCAATCCAATCTTCGAGAAAGCCGGCCAGGGTCCCTCCGCCACTGACCGCGAGACGAAGTCTGCCACCAAAGCGCTGTTGTACCATACCCAGCTTTTTCCGGGCGAGCAGGTAGAGCGGTGCCAAGAGACAACACTTCACAAACGCAAGTATCTTGCGGAAAAAGAGCAGCGGCTTTGATTCATTACCGAAAACGGGCAGTCGACCAAGCACCATCCTGCGGTTCCGCCTGAATGATATTGAGACTCCGACTAAAAATGTGAAGATCAGAAACGGCACGTTGCCTTTCTTTTTCACGGCCATCTGGACCCGGCTGAACAGCGCCTCCCAGACCCTGGGCACCGTGCCCACAATGGTCGGACGATAGCGTTCAAGATCCTGGGCAAAACGTTTAATAGATGAATATACGAGGCAGCAGCCTCCGGCCAGGGCAACATACTCCTGAGTCCGTTCAAAGATATGCCAGCTTGGAAGAATGGAGAGCCATCGGTCGGCGGAAGTGAGCTTGATTATATCGGGAATACAATCCAGGTTATGCATCACATTGGCGTGAGTCAGCTTCACGCCCTTTGGCAATCCCGTGGTTCCGGATGTATAAATAACGGTCAGCAGGTCGGATCCTTTGATCATGTTGCCACGATCAATGAATTTCTGCCTGTCATGTTCGCTGAAAGTATGTTCCTTGAGCAGGTCCTCGTATGAATAGGTCTTTCCAAAGACGGAATGAATGGCAGGACCTTCCATCACAAAAACGGTCTTCAGGCCCTTAACCTTCGCTAAAATATCTTTGTGGTGTTCGAGCAGCTCCCTCGTTTCGACAACAAGATGCGAGCAGCTGCTGTTTTCTATTATGTAAATCAACTCCCGCGATGGGGTATCGCTTCCCCGGGGGACAGTGACGGCCCCAAGCGACATAATCGCCAGATCGGTAACTATCCAGGCATAACAATTGTCCGAGAGAAACATTACCCGGTCATCGGCTGATACGCCTTTGTCAGAAAGAGCCCTGGCCAACAGCAGAACATCTTCGAAGACCTTGGAATACTTTACCCGGACCTCGTCTCCGTCCGCCTGGTAGATATAGGCAATATCGTCGCTGAACTTTTCACTGCTTCTCAGGAGGACATGAAAGAGCGTCTCCACTCGCGGTGATATATCATTGTTCTCTGACACTGATCTTGTTATCGCCATTTACTTATCCCCCCGGTGGATAAACGGGTAGAGTATCGATTTTCGGGGCGGTGTCGCATCAGGACAAATGACCCGTCCCGGATTCTCCGAAAAACCGGGAACTTGACTCCCGCCCCGTCGCTGGAGCTTCCTGCCCTCGATAATACATCTCTTCGTATTCCACATGTGGAATATTTCCGGCCATATCGAGTATAATCGACCTCCCGTGTGGCGGAACTGATATACTGAAAGTAGTGATGTCCCGCCGGGGGAAACGTATACGGTGGAGGTCATTGTGCTCCGGCACGGAGCCGATTTCCCGCCTCGGGCACGCCATTGGGCAGGAGGTGTAATCTGGAATTCGATCTAAGGTATCGTGGCGGGTTCTTTGATGGAAAGACTTCCGGCGACGCCGAACTGGGTACATTCAGGGAATTATTGGACGTCATGTTTGCGCATGAAGAGTGGAAACCTGGCACGCCAGTCCTGCACGACCACACAGACCTCAACTCCGCCCCCCTCACCGTCGACGACATCAGAGGCATCGCGCAATTGTGCGCAGAGCGGCGCGACAAATTTGGAGTGGCAAAGGTTGCAATAGTTGTGTCTCGGGACCTCGAATTCGGGTTGTCCAGGACGTGGGCCGCGTTCGTAGAGGACAATTGGGATGTTTCGGCCAATATATTCTGGTCACGGGAAGAGGCGATAACGTGGCTGACTGCCTGATAACTGCTTGCACCAACCAATCGCGTCCGGCCGCCGCAGACTCGTGTCGCGCACGCGCAGTCGAGTAACCCCGACATTCTGCCCATTATCTCCGACGATACCGGCTACGGCGCCCCTGATCCCTGCGGCGCCCCTGATCCCTGCGGCGCCCCTGATCCCTGCGGCGCCCCTGATCCCTGC
>CBDVDJ010000187.1:0-6012 GCA_965372695.1 uncultured bacterium | reverse complement strand
GCCACCCCGTCGATGAACGCGAAACTCCGGCCGTTGGAGCGGATCTCCCGGCGAAGGACGACGCGGCCACCTTTCTGGCCCGGCCCCGCGGGAGACTCGAATACGGCCTCGACCACCGCCCGGTCCCTGCCCGAGCGAATCATGGACGCATTCGCGCGCCGGCCGAGCAGCAGATTGACGGCGCCGAGGATCAGCGACTTGCCGGCACCGGTCGAACCGGTGAGCACGTTCAAACCGGCGCCGAATTCGAGCGTGACGTCTTCGACGACGGCGAGGTTCTGGATGCGAAGCCGCGACAACATGTCGATCCCCCGCTAGCCCCCTATCCGGGGGCTAGAGTTTTTCGTTGAGGAGGGCGAAAAAATCGTAGTCCTCGGGCACCATGAGATTGGTGTGGTACCTGCTGCGAACGATACGCAGCTGTTCGTTCTCTTCCAGCCGGCTGCCGCGCTGGCCATCGACGGTCACCTGTGTTTCGGTCCGGCCGGACGTTACCAGGATAGACACGGTCTGTTCCGGATCGATAACCACCGGCCGGAAACTCAGCGTGTGCGGATTGAGCGGCGTGAGCAAAATGGCTTCGATGGTGGGTTCGAGCAGCGGCCCCCCGGCGGACAGAGAATAAGCGGTCGAACCAGTGGGCGTGGCGACGATCATACCGTCGGCCGACCATTCGCGCAGTTCCTTGCCGTCGATCTCGATGTGGAGCGTTACCATGCGCGAGTACCCGGCGCCGTGCACAACGAATTCGTTGAGCGCATCGAACTCGCGGACGGTCTCATCTCCGGCCAGAACGGACGCCGTTATCCGCATGCGGCGCTGGATATGAAAACTGCCGTTCACCAGCCATTCGACGATTTTGTCCGAACGGCTTTCCGTGAGAAAGCCCAGGCTCCCGCCTTTTACGCCGAGTATCGGCGTCTCGGTTTCCAGAAATCGCCGGGCGTGCTTCAGGATGGTGCCGTCGCCACCGACGGCGATCACGGCGTCAACGTGCCCGGGGATTCCCACCGGCGCACGCCCGCCTTCGGGTGTATACCGGTCGGCCAGATCATCGTCGAGAAATATCTCGATTCCGTTGTCGAGAAGCCTGGGCACGAGGTCCCGTACGGTGGCGACCGCTTCTTCCTTCATGAGGTTGGCGGCCACGCCGATGCTTCTGATTCGGCCTGAGGTCATCTTCATCTGCCACGATCCCTGCGCATACGGTCAACCCGCCGCCGGTTTGTACATCCGTTTTTCCTCGTCCAGCAGCGAAATGGCGGCCTGCGCCAGCGCCTCCGGTGTCAGGCCGATTTCGGTGAGAAGGGCGTCCCTGGTGCCGTGTTCGATAAACCGGTCCGGGATCCCGAGGTTGCGAACCATAGAGGTATCGTACCCCTGGGCCACGAGGTATTCATTTACACCCGATCCGAAACCACCGGCGATGGCGTTGTCCTCCACGGTGAGCAGCACTGGCTCGCCCTGGAGCACCGTATCGATGAGTCCCGTATCGAGGGGCTTGACGAATCGGGCATTGACGACGGTGGCCTCGATTCCTTTCTCTGCCAGTATCTCCGCCGCTTTGAGCGATGAGTCCACCATCGCGCCGATGGCCAGCAAAACCACCGGCCCGCCCTGGCGCACGACTTCGCCCTTGCCGATGGGGATTTTGTGCAACCGCTTGTCCATCTTGACCCCGAAGCTGTTGCCGCGGGGAAACCGGAGTGCCGTTGGACCGTCGTCGTAGGCAGTCATCGTCTTGAGCATGTGCCGCAATTCGTTTTCGTCCTTCGGAGCCATGATCACCATACCGGGAATCAGGCGGAGATAGCTGATGTCGAAGGTTCCGTGGTGCGTCGGCCCGTCTTCGCCGACGATGCCGCCCCTGTCCAGGACAAAGCGGACGGGAAGCTTCTGCAGCGCGACGTCGTGGATGATCTGATCGTAAGCCCGCTGGAGAAACGTGGAATAAATGGTGACGACGGGCTTGATCCCCTGCGTCGCCAGACCGGCGGCAAACGTAACCGCGTGTTGCTCGGCGATACCCACGTCGAACATCCGCTCCGGGTAAGCGTCGTAAAATTTGTTCAGCCCGGTATTGTCGGGCATGGCGGCGGTTATCGAAACGATCTTTTTGTCCGTGCCGGCGAGAGATGTGAGCGTGTCGGCGAATACGGCCGTAAACGAGGGCGGCCCGCCCTCGTTCGGGATATCGCCGGGAACCTTGTCGAACCGGGTCACTCCGTGGGCGCACAACCGGTCTTTTTCCGTGAAGTCGTAACCCTTGCCCTTCTGTGTGATCGTGTGGATCAGTATGGGGCCGGGGAGTTCCTTGATGTCGGTCAGCGTTTGTACGAGCAGGCCGACGTCGTGGCCGTCGATGGGACCGAAGTACCGGAAGCCGAGGTCTTCGAAGAACATGCCGGGCACGACGAGGGTCTTGATGCTGTCTTTTATCTTGCCGGCCAGCTTGCGCGCCTTGCCGCCGAGTTTCGGAATCAGGCCGAGCAATTCCCACACGTCCGCTTCTATACGGTTGTACACCTTGCCCGAGGTGACCTTGGTGAGATACGTGTTCAGCGCACCCACGTTCCTGGCGATCGACATCTTGTTGTCATTGAGAATGACGATGAGGTCCTTCTGGAGAATGCCGGCGTTGTTGATCGCCTCGAAAGCGATTCCACCCGTCATCGCACCATCGCCGACGACGGCGATCACCTTGAAGTCATCGCCATTGACATCTCTCGCCGACGCCATCCCGAGGGCGGCGCTGATGGCCGTACTCGCGTGTCCGACCCCGAACGTGTCGTATTCGCTCTCGGACCTTTTGGGAAAACCGCTGAGGCCGTCTTTCTGCCGCAGGGTATGAAAGCGCCCGCGGCGCCCCGTGATGATTTTGTGGCCGTACGCCTGGTGCCCGACGTCCCACACGATCTGGTCGCGCGGCGCATCGAATACGTAGTGAAGGGCGAGCGTCAATTCGGCGGCGCCCAGGCTGGCGCCCAGGTGTCCGCCGGTCTTGCTCACCTGCTCGAAGATCTCCTCACGAAGTTCGTCCGCCACCGTCGGCAGTTGTTCGACCGAGAGCTTTTTGAGGTCATCCGGGAAGTTGATCTGGTCGAGTAATCTCGACATTAGGCTCCTTTCGCGCCGGGCGGCGGCATAACGTTACAGTACGAGCAGCGTGATGACCGCGCCCAGGACGGCTCCCGAGAGAACATCCATCGGGGTATACGACAATGCTTTGCGGCTTCTGGCCCATCCTTCGTGCTTCGTGCTCCACCGGTCTACCAGCAGCAGGATCACTTCCTGCTGCCTCCAGTGAGCCGCCTTGACGTTCCACGTGTCGACCATCACCATGATGGTCAGGCAATACGACAGGGTGAACACCACGGAGTCGAAACCATCCAGAAATCCGACGTATAGCGTCAGCGCGGACGTCGCAGCGCTGTACATATTGGGGCTGCCGTCTGCCTGGACGAATCGTCTATAGTTTACTCTTTTTTCTATCACGAGGAAAGACAGCACTTTGATGGCCTGGGCGATAAACGCCGCCAGCAAGGCCACCAGCCAGGGTCTTGTCACAAATAAACCTTCCACCGGTTCCCGCGCGCCCCTCTGGGGTCACGCCCCCCTTTCCACCATGAAATCGAACAGATCCCGCATCCGCGCCTTCACATCGCCATCCGCGGAAATTCCCCCAACGCCGAGCAGTTTTTTGGCCGCAACGATGAGCTGCGAGAATTCCATTCGCGACTGTTCGACCCCGACCACGGCCGGGAAGGTCAGTTTGTCGGCCGCGGCGTCCTTGCCGGGCGTCTTTCCCAGCTCCTGGCGGTCTTTCTCGCGGTCGAGTACGTCGTCGACGATCTGAAACGCCTCGCCCGCCCGGGTGCCCGCCTCCCGGATCCGCTCGCGCTCGCGCGCCCCGGCGCCACCCGCGATGGCGCCAATCTCCATGGCCGCCGCTATCAGACGCGCCGTCTTGTTCGCGTGAATACGGCGCACGCCTTCCAGATCACCGCTGCTACCCGACCCGGACAGGTCGAGCGCCTGCCCCGTGATCAAGCCCGCCGTCCCGGCCGAGCGCGCCAGAACCCGCGTCATTTCCAGTGCTTCTTCTACCCCACTGCCACCGTGGCGTTCCGGGATGGTCGACACGATCAGGAACGCCAGCGTGAGCAGCGCGTCGCCGGCGAGGACGGCCGTCGCCTCGCCAAACTCTTTGTGCGAGCTCGGCCTGCCCCTCCGGAAATCGTCGTCGTCCATGCAAGGCAGATCGTCGTGTATCAGTGAATACGTGTGCACGCATTCGACCGCGCAGGCGGCGTCGAGCGCCGCGTCGCGCGCATCACCCCCGACGAGGTCGTGCGTCCACAGGCAGAGCAGCGGGCGCAGCCGCTTGCCGCCGCCGAGCAGCGACCAGGCCATCGCATCGCGCATTCCCTGGTGTTCATCCGCCAGCTGGCCCAGAAGTGCACCCAGCCGCGTTTCGACGGCCGTGCGATCGCCCTCACTCAACGAATCGAAGTTCTTGCGTTGAGGGCTACTCCCCACCGTCGAATTCACCTTCTTCGAGATTTCCGTCGGCGTTTTCGACCAGTTGTTTGACGCGGAGCTCGGCGCGGTCGAGGATCTGTTTGCAGTGCTTGCCCAGACGGAGCCCCTCCTCGAATTTGTCCAGCGCGTCCTCGAGCGGAGAGTCTCCGCTTTCCAGGTCGGATACAATTTCCTCGAGTTTGTTCATCGACGCTTCCAGTCCGGGAGGCTCTTCGCTGCCGGGCGTCTTTTTCCTAGACGGCATTTCGTTTCTCCTTCACTTCCGAAACGACGCTACCGTCGGCGAACGTAATGTTGACCGTCCCCGATGCGACAGCGTCTTCGGCTCTCTTGAGCACCGTGCCGGAACCGGCGTCGGTGCATATCGTGTATCCGCGGGTGAGAATTTCGCGCGGGCTCAGCGCACGCAGGCGGTCGCTCACCCTCTCCAGTGCATTGCGACGGTCGTCGAGTGTCCTCGCTGCGGCCACGCGCATACGCTCACAGAGATAGTCGAGTGTCTGCATAACGCTCTCGATCCGGTTCCGTACGCGGCCGAGTGCGTAGCTCCGTAACAGCTCGCGAAGACGCGCCGAGCGCAGGCGCAATTGCGTGTCGACAAAACGAGCGAGACGTGCGAGCGTGCGGTCCACTCCGGCCACGACCTCTTCGCGCACCGGCGCCACGATCTCCGCCGCCATCGTCGGCGTGGCCGCGCGGACGTCGGCGACAAAATCGGCGATGGTAAAGTCCGTCTCGTGGCCAACGGCGCTCACGACGGGTACGGGACAATCAAAGATGGCACGCGCCACGATCTCCTCGTTGAAAGCCCACAGGTCCTCCAGACTGCCGCCACCCCGGCCGACGATGACGACGTCGAGGCCGTCCTTTTCGCCCAGCATATGGAGCGCGCGGGCAATCTCCGGCGCCGCCTGGTCGCCCTGCACCCTGACGGGCACGACGTAGACTCGCGCACACGGCCAGCGGCGTGACAACGTCGATAAAACGTCGCGAATCGCGGCACCCGTAGGCGAGGTCACCACGGCGATCCCCATCGGGTAAACGGGCAGCTCCTGCTTGTGTTCAGGGTCAAAGAGGCCTTCCTTTTCGAGCCGGTCCCGCAGCGCACGAAACGCCTTTTCCAGTTCACCCTCGCCGGCCACCTCGATACCGCTGGCAACGATCTGGTACTGACCATAAGGTTCGTAAACGGTGAGACGGCCTCGCACCACCACTTTGACGCCGTTGTCCAGGCCATCCTTGAGGCTTGTTTTGAGTCTCCCGGCCACCCCCCGGAAACAAACGGACCGCAGTTGCGAGTCGGCGTCCTTCAGCGTGAAGTAGAGGTGTCCGGACGAGTGGCGTTTGAAGTTCGAGACCTCTCCCAGCACCGACACATCGGAGATTTCGCCCTCGACCATCGAGCGGACGAGGGAGTTGAGCCGGGAAACGGTATAGAGTTCGTCGTCAGCGAACAGCATCGGATGTTTT
>CBDVDJ010000186.1:0-6072 GCA_965372695.1 uncultured bacterium | reverse complement strand
AAGGTCCACACGGCGATCCAGTTGTTGATATGCGACGGACAGGGAATTTCCCACCCCCGGCGATTCGGACTCGCCTCGCACGCCGGGCTCGCACTCGGCACCCCCACCGTCGGCTGCGCCAAGAGCCGTCTCGTGGGCGAACACGACGAAGTCGGACGGCAACGCGGCGACTACTCGAAACTCACTCTGGAAGGACGGCGGGTGGGAAGCGTGCTGAGAACCCGGGACGGCGTCAAACCGGTGTACGTCTCCCCCGGCCACCTCATCGACCATCCGGGCAGCCGCCGTATCACGCTCGCGTGCCTTACCAGATATCGGCTGCCGGAGCCGACGCGGCTCGCCCACATCGCCGCCGGCAAGGCGAAACGATCGTTGGAAACGGATTGATGGAAAGCGGGCGGGTTACAATTTTGCCGTCGCGCCGGACAACCGGCTGTGGCGGATCAGGTCGTAACGAAGCGCGTAGTCGTCGAACACCTTCAGCCCTTCCATGGCCTCCGCCGTCAACTGGTACTCCCAGCAGTTCGACAGATAGTCATAGATCAGTTCTCCGGTGTATTGCGACGTCATGGATATTCCGTCGGCGAGGTGCGAAATATTCTGCAGACCCAGGTTTCTCGACAGCACCATGGTCTTGGTGAGCTGTCCCCTGAGAGACTTATCGTTGTAGACCCACATGCTCGTTACCAGAGGGAGTGAAGTCATCTCGTACCAGTCCGCGGCAATATCGACGACGGTAATCGCGGGGTCGGGACGTTCGGCGAGAAACTTCAGCCCCATGTCGCCGGCGAGGAGGATTCCGTCGTAGTGCTCCCGCCAGTCGCCCTGCATGTTCTTGCACACGCACAGGTCGGGGGTCACACCGTACTTCTCGGCGAGGACAATTCGGGACACTCCGACTGGCGAGCGGCAGAATTCGCTGACAGCGACCCGGCAGAGCGATTCGACCCCAACGCGAGCGAGCAACAGAAGACTTCCGGCGGAGGGGCGGGCGACCAGGGCGGGCCCGTCGAGAAAATACCGGCCCACCCCGCGCAGATACTCGATGGTGGGAACGAGGGCCGCGTCGAGGTCCTCGCGGCGCAGCGAGTCGGAGAGCTGTCCGGGCTCGTGGTATACCAACGAAACCTCGGGCGCCTGTCGGCGCGTCATCCCGAATATAAGAGGCCGGGCCGACACAAAATCGGGCACTCCAACGCGGATGTTGATCAATATCTTCTCCCTGTCGAGTTTCAAGACGGATTACGCCCTGCTTATAGCACCAATATCGGATTTCGGGCAAGAATTATTCCACCGCGCGACTTCCGCCGGCCCGCGGCCCGGCCCCGGGCGCAATAATCGCTACAAGCTCATGCGATTACATATAGTTCTGGACTTGACCGAGGGGATCACGTATCTATTGATCTCGGGCGTTCTTGGAGGGGATACGCATGGCGGACCAGACTTCGGGGAACACTTCGGCCGGCGCGCTGAAAGAAGTGTCTTTCTATGTTCTTCTGCTCGGGCTCGCCTTCGTCTTCTTTTCCGCGGTTCGCAACAACACTTTCTGGCATTCGAGCGACTATCTCTACCTGCTCAAGGCGCTGAGTATCGAGAAGAACTGGCGCGAGATTTTCGTCATCGACCCTCTCTACGCGTTCCAGCCCTTCGTTAACGCCGTTTTCTATTTCGAGTTCCGCATGTTCGGGGATAGCGCCACCGGGTATTACTTCTTCAATATCCTTGTTCATTCGATCAATTCTTATCTCGTGTACCGGATCGTGTACACGCTGCTTGCCGACCGGACCACGGCGGTGATGTCAGGAGTGCTGTTCACGTTCGCCGTGGGCAACTACGGCAAGGCCGTCATGCTCGTATCCGGCGTGAGCGATCTCGTGATCACGTTTCTGACCCTGATGACGCTTCTGCTTTACTTCCTCAACGAACTTCGATACGGCGGGCGGCTCAAGACATGGTGCTTCGCGGGAACGCTGGTGTTCTTCGCTCTGAGCCTGCTGTCCAAGGGAACGTCGTTCAGTATTCTCGGCTGCATGCTCGCCTTCAACCTTTTCTTCAGGGCGCAGACCCATCGGCGCGTATTCGGTCCAAGCTTCCTGGTGGTGGCCGGGTTCGCCCTGGCCGTCCTCATCGCGAAGTTCACGATCATCAGCGAGATCCCCGGCAAGAACGAATTCGGCGTCTCGGGTTACAGTGTCATGCGGAACTATGCGAGTTATCTCGTCAGAATGGTCTTCCCCATCCACACATCCGGTCTCGTCAAGGGTTCCGGCCCGCTCGTCAGATTCGTCTACCAGGCCGCAACCGAGATCCGGCTGATTACCTTTCTCTGTATCCTCTCTTACTCCGTATTCGGTTTTATCTTCGGCAACAGGGCGATACGTTTTTTTATCGCATGGACGTACATTACGGTCACGCCGTTCTGCTTCTTCAAGTTTCCCGCCGACTGGTTCAACATCCGGTATCTCTACCTCGTTTCCGTCGGCTTCGTGATGATCCTCTCGTCGGGAACGGGGCTGGCGGCGCGGCTTCTGTACGAAAAGGCGTGGCGGAGATTCATCCCCTATTTGATCCCGCTTTTTTTCGTGCTGCTCTCGCAGTTTATTATCCAGAACCTCGACCGCAACTACGAACACCTCGCCAATTCTCCCGAGATCGAGGCCCTCGAGATCCAGTTCTACGACGAATACAACAAGAGAGGGTAACGCCCGAACGGGGGTTATCAGAGCAGATAGCGGATCTCGACGCCGGGAACGCTTTCGAGGCGGCCCATCTGGTCGGTCTCGATGGTGCCGTGGAGGACGCAGACGTCGTCTTCGAACGAAGCCCGGGGCTCCCGGAGCAGGTTGCGGGCCCGGGCGATGGTGCGGCCGTCGCCCGCGGATATCTTGACCTCGACCTTGATGTTGGTCGCGAAGAAGAAATCCTCGACGACACCCCGCAGCTGGTCGAACCCGGTGTTTTCGCGGGCGGAGATGAAAACACCGTCGGGGTACCGCGCCTTCAGCCCCTCGATCTCGTTGTAGGCGAGCATATCGGTCTTGTTGAACAGGTACACCGTGTCGACATTCGGGTTGTCGATGTCGGCAACCGCATTATTGGTGACCGCCATATGTTCCTCGAACGCTGGATGAGAGGCGTCGACGACGTGGAGATAGAGGTCGGCCTGGGCAATGTCTTCGAGCGTCGCCCTGAAGCTCGTTACCAGGTGGTGGGGGAGTTTGCGGATAAAACCGACGGTGTCGATGAGCAGGATCGAATCGTCACGAACAGATAAGCCATTGCCGTTGCCGTCGGCGCCGATTCTCGCGCTGTTCATCCGGCGGGTCGTCGTATCGAGCGTGGCGAAGAGCTGATCTTCGACGTAAACGTCGGCGCCCGTCAACCGCCGCATGAGCGTCGACTTCCCCGCGTTGGTATATCCGATAAGCGCGACCACCCGAAGGTCGCGCCGGCCGCTGCGAATCGTGCCCTTTCTCCGGGACAGCTTTTTGAGCTGCCGGCGCAACGATCCCATGCGTTGGCGGATCCGCCGCCGGTCGACCTCGAGCTGCGTTTCCCCGGGGCCGCGTGTGCCGATACCACCCGCCTGCCGCTCGAGGTGGTCCCACATCCGCACGAGCCGCGGCAGCGCGTACTCGAGTTGAGCCAGCTCGACCTGGATCCTTGCCCCCTGCGTTTTGGCGCGGCGGGCGAAGATGTCGAGAATCAGCTCGGTGCGGTCGATGACGTTGACGTCGAGGATTTTTTCGAGGTTGCGCGATTGCGCGGGGGAGAGGTCGTTGTCGAAAACCACGAGGTTGGTACCGGTGAGGTCGCACTCTTCCTTGATTTCGCGGACCTTGCCTTCACCGATGCAGGTGCCGCCGTCGATCCGCGTACGACCCTGGACCGCCCTTCCGACGACTTTGGCGCCGGCCGTGCGCGCCAGCTGTGCCAGTTCGTCGAGATGCTCGTGTACCTGTCCGAACGAACTGCCGGGAAGGCTGACGCCGACGAGGTAAGCCCGCTCGGCCCGGGTGCCGGCTACAAATTCGAACTCCTGCTTCACGCCCGAATAATATCACATTCCGTGCTGCGGGCGCGCGAAATCGAATGATGGGAACGGGGTGCCATCAGTGTATCAGAAGGACCTTCTGGGAGCCCGTGACGTCGCCGACGCGGGCGGAAATGAAGTACACGCCGGAGGGCACCTGCTCACCCTTGCTGTTGGTGCCATCCCACCTGACGTTCACCACCGACTCGAACACGGCTTCGTCGAAGAGCCGTTTGACCCGCCGGCCTGCGACGTCGTACACGTACACCGTCAACCCCACCGGCTCGGGGCCGGTGGCCTGCGCCGTTGACCGGCTCGGGCCGCCGATCGACCGGATGAGGGCTACCCCCTGCGTGCCGGGCACATCGACGGAAACCATAACCTCTCCCATCGAAGACGGCAGGAACGGGTTCGGCGTCGGCCGCGACAGGATACCTTCGTCGCGCGGGACCGATGCCGTGACGTCGATCATCTGCGATACCGACTGGAAGGGCTTGTCCTCGCCACGGTACAGAACGGTAAAGTTGCCGACGACGTAGTACCCATAGTCGGAGCCGGGGTCCACATTCCGGTCGAGAAAATAATAAGGTGTGAGTCCGTTTTGCGTCGGACCTATCGGCTGCAACCTGTCGGAAGGCGCCACGAGGGTAACGAGCGAGTCGGCTTTGTAGTCGACCCGCCACAACTCGAGCTGGGCCCCGAACGTCAACCCCCGCAGGTCCCACGCCAGCCCGATCCCCTCGTTTTTCTGTTCCTTGCGGAACTGAAAATAATCGAGACCGATATAAAATATCTCTTTGACCTTCGGTTCTGATTTTGCCCCGAACGCGTTTCTCCCCGTCACCTCGATGAAAGAGGACCCCGGCAGGAGAAACTCCAGAATAACGGCGAAATCTTCGGACGCCGAGTCGGCAACCCCGTCCTCGGGATTGATCACAATCGGAAATGCGTTATTGAGTTCGTAGCTGACGTCCTTGATGGCCGTCACGTATTCGCGCTGGGGAAGGCCCGCCTGCTGCGAGTTGCGGTTGGGGACCGCCCGGGCGTCGACGCGAAAACGGACCGGCTGGTTCATGGCAAAGAGCGTCTCGATGGCCGCCCCGTAAAAGGTGATCTCGGGGGCTGCGTCGTAGATGTCGAGGACGTTGTCGCGGTCCTGGTCGATGTACCCCAGCATGCCCAGCGTGTAGTCACACGGCATACCGTCTTCGCCGTAATAGCGGACATCGTTGAACATGGCAATGCAGGGGAGGGGCCACTGTTCGAGGCACGCGGTCTGCACGCCCATCGGGCCTTCCTCCTTGACCTGGTTCCCGTGCGCGATGTTGAGGTACCCCGAGCGCTGAATGGGGCTCTCGCACGGCCACCACCGGCCTCCGAGGTCTTCCGTCATCGCCCAGAACACCGTCGACATCCCGTGGACGAACCACTTTTCAAACGCCTGCGGCATGAACCCGGCCGGGTACGGCAGTATCACGTAGGGCCCCCCGAGCTCGGCCCATATCGACGTTTTTGCGCCGTCGAATTCATGATCCTCGTCGTTGGCGCTGTTGACGACGAACACCGTGAACACCCAGTCGGCTGCGGTGTAAACGCGCCGCTGGTCGTTGTTGTACATGTGGACTTTCGTCATGAAGTCCTCGGTGCCCGGATACTCCATCCGGCTCATAATGTCGTCGATCAAGGCCCCGCGTTCGGCCGGGTCGTTGATCCTCATGGTAATCGGCTCGTACTCCGTTTCGGCGGGATAACGAACGCTCCAGTCGAAGTCGAGCGGCGTGTTGGGAAAATGTCGTTCCCAGTAATATACCGACTGCTGCAGAAACTGGAACGCCGCATCCTTCATTTCATCGGTCCAGTTTTCCTGCGAATTCTCTCCCTTGCTCTCGGGAAAAATCACGTTGATCAGAATCCGCCCGGAGAGGAATTCGGAATTCTGGTGCATCAACGGATCGTCATCCTGCGGGGCGAGCGTCGCTGTGGGAGCGTTCGGCGGGAATCCGCCATCGGCCGGACCGTCGTCGTTGCCGCCGAAGAGG
>CBDVDJ010000185.1:0-6102 GCA_965372695.1 uncultured bacterium | reverse complement strand
GAACCGGAGACAAGGGCATCGACAAGGACGGCAACCATAAGAACAACTACGAACCGGGCATCGACCTCAAGTCCAGACTGACTATCTTCGGGGATGGCTCACGGGGATTCCTCTCCAAACAGCTGATCGAAAGCCGCAAGCTCGACGCAGGCAAAGCGACCCAGGTGTACGAGACCGGCGTCAAAGAGATTTTCGAGATGCCGGACGGGGTCGTCGACCGCGGACGCGTCGTCCACACGATGGGTTATCCCTTCAAGACCGACTGTGTCGGGGGTACGTGGATCTATTACATGAACGACAATCTTCTTTCTGTCGGGCTGGTCACGCCGCTCGATTACAAAGACCCGTTCATCAACCCGCACGACCAGCTCCAGCAGTTCAAGGCGCATCCGACAATCGCGAAGATACTCGAGGGCGGCAAGAGCGTCGAGTACGGCGCCAAGGTAATCAGCGCCGGCGGACACTACTCGGTCCCCAAACTCCACACGAACGGCGCCCTTCTCGTCGGTGAAGCGGGCGGTCTCGTCGACATGTCCCGGCTGAAGGGCATCCACCTCGCCATGAAGTCGGGGATGCTCGCCGCGGAGACCGCGTTCACTTCACTTCTCAGCGGCGACTTTTCGGAAGCGGCCCTGGCCCCGTACGAGAAGGCGGTACACGAGAGCTATATCGGCAAGTCGATGTACAAATCGCGGCATTTCCACCGTGCCCTATCCATGGGACTCCCCAGGGCGTTTTTTCACCTCGGCATCCAGCAGTTGTCCGGCGGGCGGGATACGCTCTCGTACGACAATATCAAGGAAGACCGCTACTCGTTCGAGAGCGTGGCCGAGTATCACGACGACGGCGCCGAACTGCCCGGACCTCCAGAGCCGTACGACGGCACCATGTTTCTCGACAAGCTCTCCGATGTCTACATTTCGGGAACGTTGCACAACGAGGACCAGCCCAGCCACCTGAAAATCCTCGACCACTCGGTGTGCTACGAGAGTTGCGTGGACAAGTACCGTTATCCCTGCAATCGTTTCTGCCCGGCGAGCGTTTATGAAATGAACAAGGATGAGGATACCGGCGAACACAGCCTCCAGGTCAACTTCGCCAACTGCGTTCACTGCCAGACGTGCGACATCAACTGTCCGATGGACAACATCCGCTGGACACCCCCTGAAGGAGGAGACGGGCCGAATTACCAATTGCTCTGACCCCCGAAGGGGGCGCACCGACAAAAAAAGGACGGTGCCCGGTGGCACCGTCCTTTTTTCCTGGTCTTCCAGTCGCTTCTAGGTGGAAGGTGACTTCAGCAACGGCTGCCTCGAGTCAAAATCATCGTGAATCGAGTGCCAGTATCGGACCATTTCTTCGCCCTTCTTCCAACACAGGTAGACAACCGTGTTGTTCTGGATGGAAAAGAAATCGATCATTCCCGTGTCCTCGTCGCGGATGATACAACCCTTGTCGCTGATCGCTGCCTTTCCCTTTTCGATTTCACGCTCGACTGCCCTGAACTGCAGGAGCTTTTCCTCGAGGTCGAGCGAATCGCGGTTGATGCTCTCGCCTTTCGACTTGGAATCACGCGTATTCGCCCCGCACTCCACGATCACCTTGAGGATTGAAATCTCTTCCTGCAACCACAGAAATTTCTGTTTGCTCCGCTTGATCCGTTCGATAGTGGCTTCGAGAAAACCAATAAGCGCATTGGCCTCCTCGACGGTAAAGAATTTGTGGCTCATCCGAATAACTCCTTGCGTCAATCGGAGGGGTGGTCCAGCTACCTCGCAAACCGATTTAGCCCTCTGTTCACGGTCCGGTTAAGAACCGCTTTGCCCTCTCCTATAATTCCTAGTCGTCAATCGTGCAAAATGCAAGACAAATCGGTTTACACGCGCCCAGAATGCCGAATTCAACAACAGGTTATCACGGCGATATGAAGACTCGATGAAGACGCCGCATTAAAGCTGGCGACTCGCGTGTCGGAATATGGTCCACAACACACGAGTTTGTCGTTGTTTACGTTTCGGGGGTCGAGATATCATGCAATGACAGTTCGGAGGGACTGCTGCCATGAGAAGTTTTTCACCAGAAACACCCGCGCCAGACCCCGTGCGCCTCAAAAACGGCGTTTATGTTAACTATACACTAGACTTTTCGCGAATCGAGGCGATAGGGTTCGACCTCGACCACACCCTCGCCATCTATCACGAGCACTCCGTAAATTCGGCGGCATTCTCGGAAACGTGCCGCCGTCTCGTCGATCACCGGGGATACCCGCCCCCGGTCGCCCGGCTCGTCTACGACAGCTCCGACGCCGCCCGCGGCCTGTTCGCCGACACGCGCCTGGGAAATCTCGTCAAGCTCGGCGCCGGCGACCAGGTTTGCCGGGCACGCCGCGGGCCCATCTATCTCGAACCCCGATATATCAAAGATACTTACGGAGTTGAGCCCTTCGACGGGCTCGACGGTGGCAGCTACCAGGTCCACTGCCCCTTCGACCGCCCCACCGCCGCCCTGTGGTCGGCCTTGAACGCATCGTTGGTGACTTCTGAGGATTTCCACCGGGTACTCCGCGATGTCGTCGAAACGCTCGACGAGGCCCACCGCTTCGGCGAACTGAAACGCCGGATCCTGTCCCGGCCCCAGTCGTTTGTCGAGAGGCCGACCGAGGTCCCCGGGATGCTGGCGCAATTCAGGGATGCCGGCGTAAAGTTGTTTCTTTTAACAAATTCCGGCCACGACTACGCGGACGCCTTGATGAATTATCTTTTTCCGGCCGGCCGTGGCGGCGGCGGCTGGGTGGACCTTTTCGACGACATCGTCGTCGACGCCGGCAAACCGGACTTCTTCGCCGACCCCGCCCGCGTTGCCGCGCTGGAATCGCGGATCGGCGCTTCGGGAGCCTCGGTCCTCTACATCGGTGACAATCCGCGGGCCGACGCCCGTCCCGCCCGCGAAAGAGGCTGGCGCACGGCGCTGATCGTGCCCGAACTCGACGACGACGGCGAGCGCCCGGATCAGCCCTGTCCCGAAGGCGCCGCCGGCAAAGGTTGGGGCGGAATATTCCGGGATGAGAACGGTCCCACCAGATTCGCCCGCACCGTGTCCGAGACCGCCGACGTGTTCGCCGCTCGCGTCGAACAGATCGTCTCCAAGGGCCCCGGTGCGGTGTTGCCGGGCGTTGAACCTTCGTTTTGACTTGACATACAGGGCGATATTGGACAGATTCGCCACTGTCCAGCCAAGGAGAATACTGTGTACGAAAGAGCGAATTTGGATATGACAGGCCGGGTGGCGGTGCGTCCGGCGGCGGGTTCTCGTACGGTTCTGACCGGCATGGCCGGGGCCATCGTGGTAGCCGGATTGACGGTCGTGGGCGCCAATATCGTGATTCCCCTCTTTCCGGTGCCGATCACGTTGCAGACGCTGTTCGTCCTTCTCGCCGGCGCGGCGATCGGCGGCCGGTACGGCTCGCTCGGACAGGGTATGTATCTCGCCATCGGGGCACTGGGCGTACCGGTGTTCGCCGGACGGATCGGCGGCCTGGCGGCTCTCGGCGGGCCTACCGGCGGATACCTCCTCTCGTTTTTCGTGGTGCCGTTTATCGTGGCCACCCTGCTCCGCCACTCTCGCTCGGTACCCTGGCTCATCTTCTCGTATTCTATCGGCACCGCCGTCATTTTCGCATTCGGCGTCGCCCACCTCGCCTTGTTCTATACCCACAGCGCGTCCGAGGCAATCCGCGTCGGGTTGCTGCCCTTTCTCCCCGGAGCCGTGGTCAAGATCGCCGCCGCGGTCTCGATATCGCGCTCGTACTGGGCGCTGACCTCCCGTCGGGGACGGGCATCTACCGCCCCGGACGGCTAAGCAGTAACTTCAAATAATTCAATATCGTACCCGTCTGGATCGGCGAACGGGTGGCACGCATTTTGCGCTTTGAACTGGCGCCATGAGATTCGTCGTCCCACACTCGAATGCCGTTGCAAAAGCAGGACTGCCCTTGCTGTGCCTGTGCATCTTGCTGCTCCAGACATTTCTGCCGGGTTGCCAGTGGGCGAGTACACGCTCCGGCGGGCGCGGCTCCGACTCGTTGTACGTCGGCGCGGCAGACTACGACGCCATGGTGGCCGAGAACAAAGACCTGAAAGCCCGGGCAAAATCCCTCGACCTCGACCTCGCCAAGTTGCAGGCCGAAAACGACCGGCAGAAACAGATCAACGCGATCCTCGAGGAAGAATCCGGACAGATCAGGGCCGACCTGCGACGTGTCGAAAAGCAGTTCATCCGCTTCGAAGAGCGGTTCCAGTTGAAGGAAACCAAGGCGTCCGCCGTCGCGGCTGTTGCCGAGGTGCAGATCCTCTACGACAATATGCGCTCCGACCAGACGATGCCGCTCGACTCTCTTACCATGGTCGAAGTCGACCACCAGCTGTTCACGAGCGACGAGATGATGAGGGGTCGCAACTATGACGCCGCCGTATACTACGCCAGGCGCGCGATGCGGACGCTGAACCAGCAGGAACGCCGCCGGAACCTGGCAATCGTCGACGGCGACGCGCGTATCATCGTGGTCTCCAAAGCCAATATGCGCAAGGGTCCTGGCGCTGATTTCGAGGTTATCGGAAAGCTCGATTACGGTACGGTGATCGTCCAGTTGGGAATCGACAACGACTGGTGCCGCGTTCGCACAAAGTCCGGTGTCGCCGGATGGGTCCACATTTCACTGCTGAGGTAGGTTGATCGTTTCGCCCGCCTGAGCCGGTACGGTATGCCGGCTACTCCTGTTACCGCAGAATCACGCTGCACTCCAGTGGCAGAATATTTACCGCCGCGCCGATGGGAAATATCACCCACTTCCGGGCGGCTCACGGGTTCGGCAGCGAGAGACAGAACGCCTGTACCTGCCGGTAACTCCTGCCCTGGATCTCTTCCAGGATCTCCGGGGTCACGTGTTGCCACACCAGCGCCAGGGTGCTGAGGTTTACTCGCCCCCCGCCCCGGGGTTATGCCTGGAGTGCAAAGTTGACGCGGTTTTTGCCTTCACTCTTGGAGAGATAGAGTGCGCGGTCCGCCGCGTTGAAGAACTCCCTGCGGTTTCCCCTGAATACAGACACGCCGAGGCTGATCGTCACACCGGTCGAGATGTCGGTTTCCGGCACCTTGAAGCGCAGCGCTTCGACCTGGAACCTCAGCTTTTCGGATACGTTTTCCACGCCCTTGCGGTCGGTGTCGGGGAGCAGCACGGCGAATTCCTCTCCCCCGTATCGAGCCACGATGTCGGTATCCCGCACCGTTTCCTTGAGGACCCGGGCTATTTCCTGCAGCAACAGGTCGCCCACGGCGTGGCCGAACTGGTCGTTCACCCGTTTGAAGTCGTCGATGTCGATCAACACCAGCGCGAGGTCACCCTGGTAGAGGTTCACGCGGGTCAACTCCGTGTTCATTATGTTCCAGAAATGCCGGTGATTGAACAGCCCCGTCAAACCGTCCGTAATCGACAACTCTTCCAGCTTCTGATTCATCTCTTGCAGTTGGTCGTTCTGGGTGTTGAGCATTTTGTTTTTGTATTGCAGTTCCGCCTTCGAGAGCGTGATCGTTTTGGCCATTTCATTGAACGTGTCGATCATCATGCCGAGTTCGTCGACCGAACTACACGGGATGCTCACGCCGACCAGCCCTTCGTTGATCCGCTCCGCCCCGAGTTTGAGGTCATGAACGGGCCGCATCATCGTGTGGACGATCTTCAGCGATACCAGCACGAACATGGCCCCGATCAACAGCACCGCGACCCAGATACGTCTTTGCGTATTCAGGACCGGCGCCATCGAGGACTGGTAGTCCTCTTCGTACACCAGCCACCAGCCCGTGTCCTTGATCTGCGAGATACTGCTGAACACCGACCGTCCCCCGTAGCTGTCCCGTTTGACGACCGTGCGCGCACCCGAGTCGCGGGTTGGCACCTGCATCGCAACCACGCCCAACAACGGTTCGGCCGAGAATCGCGGCTGGGTCAGGTACCTGCCCAGTTCGTCCAGTATATATAGTTCCCCGCCGCCACCCAGCTGGACCTCGTCCATGATGACGGAAAGCTGCACCAGGTCGAACTTCGCG
>CBDVDJ010000184.1:0-6110 GCA_965372695.1 uncultured bacterium | reverse complement strand
CTGCAACCGTCATTCCGGCGGGCGCCGATGAGAGACGCGCCCGGCTTCGAAACGCGCGGCGCCAGCCACACGGGGCTCTCGCAGCCACTAACGGGCGCTCTCGAGGCCGCCGCCCGCCGGGCGGGCGTGCCGGTTCACAGGGGAGTTCTCGCTTGCGGGGCCGGGCCGTCGTACGAGACTCCGGCGGAGGTCCAGGCGCTCCGGAGGCTCGGAGCCGACGTCGCCACCATGTCGGCGGCGCCCGAAGTCGAATACGCGGCCGATTCGGGCATGAAAATCGCTGTCGTCGCGGCGGTCACCAACGCGGGCACCGGAATGGGCCCGGAACCGCCGGACCACGGGCGGGTCATGGAAGTCGGTGCCGCCATGAGCGGGGATCTGGCGCGAATTCTGGTTCAATGGATTGACAATAAATGAGTTACGCGAAGTGGCGACGCGGGAGAGTGGGGCCGGGGTCGCCGAATTTCCTGTTGTCCCGGGTGACACGAAGGGCTATAGTTTACAAGCCATTTGACAGCGACAACCGTCAAACCGTCACGAGGAAGGCTCAGGAATATAGTGTCCTGGTTCAAGCGTACTAAAAAAGGCGTGCAATCTGCCCAGAAAAAACCCATTCCCGATGGTTTGTGGCAGAAGTGTGACTACTGCGGCGAAATTCTCTACGTCAAGGAACTGGAAAAGCGTTTGTGGGTATGTTCGAAGTGCGACTACCACTTCATGATATCAACGGATCAGTACATCCAGATCCTCTGCGACGAAGGGACGTTCGAGGAGACGCACACGGGAATCCTCTCCGGCGACCCGCTGGAGTTCAAGGATATCAAGCGTTATCGCGACCGGATCAAGGACTATGTCAAGAAGACCGGGCGCGAAGATGCGGTGATGACCGGATTCGCCGGGATGAACGGCCGCGACGTTGTCATGGTGATAATGGATTTTTCGTTCATGGGCGGCAGCATGGGATCGGTTGTCGGCGAGAAGATCTCCCGCGCGATCGACGACGCGATCAATCTGCGGCGGTCCCTCGTCGTCGTGTCCCGATCCGGCGGCGCGCGCATGCAGGAGTCGATTTACTCGCTGATGCAGATGGCCAAGACCAGCGCGATGCTGCGAAGGTTGTCCGAGGAACGGCTGCCCTTCATTTCGATTCTGACGAACCCGACGACCGGCGGCGTGACGGCGAGTTTCGCCAGCCTCGGCGACGTGATCATAGCCGAACCGAGGGCGCTTATCGGCTTCGCCGGCCCCAGGGTAATCAAGCAGACCATCCGGCAGGATCTGCCCGAGGGATTCCAGCGCAGCGAATTTCTCCTCGAGCACGGAATGATCGACATGATCCGTTCGCGCCACGAACTGCGGCCCGTGGTGGTAGGGTTACTGGATTTTTTTTGCCGGGACCTGGAGGCCAGCGCCAGCGCTCCACAGGAAGTGAAGGATGACAACCAGACTCCGGCGGTTTCCTGACCTTCCCACTGCACTCCCCAGAAATCTCGAATATATACTCGGACTCTCGCCCATGGCGATGACGCTCGGGCTCGGTAATATCCGCGCCCTTCTCGCCCGACTCGGCCACCCCGAGCGGACGTTCAAGCCGGCCGTTATCGCGGGGACCAACGGCAAGGGCTCCGTCACGGCGATGCTCGCCTCGATCCTCGGGAGAAACGGTCACCGGGTGGGCCGTTTCATCTCGCCGCACGTCTATTCCGTGACCGAGCGTGTCAGCGTGGACGGCGCCCCCGTTTCCGTCGACGAGATGGAAGCGGCGGCCGGGCGGGTGGCCGCGTTGCGGGACGAACTCACCTTCAGCTATTTCGAGGCCCTCACGGCGATCGCTTTTCTGATATTCGCCGACCTGGGAGTCGACTACGCCGTACTGGAAACGGGTCTCGGCGGCCGCTTCGACGCGACCAATGCGGTGGAACCGGTCGTGACCGTGATCACCGGGATTTCGCTCGATCACCGGCGGATCCTCGGAGACAGCGAGGAGGAGATCCTGCGCGAAAAGCTGGGTATAACGCGTCGCGGCGTGCCCCTGTTGATCGGCAAAATGTCGCCGCAGCTCGAAGAAGTCGTCCACGAAAAATCCCGCCGCGACGCTTTCCCCGTATTCACGCTGGATGACCTGGGGGGCGTGACCCCGGGTGGCTCAGGGCTGTCTTTCACCCGCGCCGCCGTCCGGACGCCGCTGGCGGACTACGGGTCGTTCGACCTTCCGTTTCCCGGGGCGCACCAGGCCTCTAACGCCCTTCTCGCTGTCGGCGCGGCCGAGCGTGTCACCGGCCGGTTGTCGGACCTGGCCGGGGCGATGGCCGACACTTATCTGCCGGGGCGGTTCGAATCGGTCGAATCAGACGGAAAGACGTTTATTCTCGACGTCGCTCACAACGACGAGGCGCTTACGGCGGCCGTCGGGCAACTGGGGAAGGGGTCGCCGCGCGCCGAAAACGCCCTCGTACTCGGGCTTTTAAAGCGCAAGGAGTTGTTCGACTTTCCCGCCGCGATCGTACCCGCCGTGGGGTGCGTCTACGCGGTGAGTCCCGTCGCCGGCGATGCGTTCACGCCGGCGCAGCTCTGCGAACGCTATCTCAGGGGTTGTTTAAACGGGTCCGATGTCGATATTATCCTGTGGAACCGGCAATCGCGAAACGACGACCACTGGCTGCGGCTGTTTCGGCATCTCGCCGGCCCGGCCAATCCCTGCCGGCGGATTCTGGTGACCGGGTCGCACCACGTCGTGGATGAATTCGGGCGGCGGCTCTATCAGTCGGGAGAAACAGGTTGAGGATATACCTCGGAATCGATGTCGGCGGCACCAACGTCAAGGTCGCGGCGGTGGGGCGGACCGGCAAGGTGTATTCCCGCGGAATGCTCGAGACCAGCGCCGGCGACGGTCCCCGCAAGGCATTCCGGCGCATCGCGGCGGCGGCGGCCACTGTTACCGGGTTCCGGCGCGACGTCGAGGTCGTGGCGGCCGGCATCGGGTGCGCGGGTCTCGTCGATCCGGTCTCAGGGCGGCTTCACGCGTCTCCAAACCTCTCCGCGTGGGAAAATACGCCTCTCCGGCGGATCGCGGAACGGCAATTCGGGGTATATACAATTGTGGACAACGACGCCAACTGTGCCGCATACGGTGAGTTTCGCGCCGGCGCCTGCCGCGGCGTTTCCAACCTCGTATTCATCACGCTGGGAACCGGTGTCGGTGGAGGGGTGATTGTGGACGGAAGACTGCTGCGCGGCGCTGGCAACTACGCAGCCGAGATCGGGCACATGGCGGTGTCGGACGGCGGACCTCTCTGTCGCTGCGGTAACCGGGGATGTCTCGAGGCGTACGTCGGGTCTTACGGACTGGTCCGCGCGGCGCGGGTCTTGCTGAAGGCAAAGAATACCGGCATTCTCTCCCGGTGGATCGGTCGCGACCACCGGCGGCTGACGCCGCAACTGATTTTCGAGGCGGCGAAGCGGCGGGATCCCGCGGCCAGGGCGGTTGTGAAAGATGCCGGAAACCGTCTTGGCGCCGGCATCGCGACGCTGGTCAATATTTTCAACCCCGGCGCCGTTGTGATCGGAGGCGGGGTGGCGGGGTCGTTCGACCAGCTGCGGCCCCACGTTGAACGGGCCGTTTCCCGAAGGGCCTTCACGGAATCCGGAAAAATGGTCCGGATCGAGGCTTCGGAGCTGGGCAACGACGCAACCGCCGTCGGAGCGGCGTTGATGGCAGCCGATGGTCCTGGTGGGCGCGGCCGACGTGGCGGCCGCGGCCGGACGGCAGGATCCATTCCCCGGGGAGGCGCACCCCACGAAAACAATCGATGTACCCGAGCCGTAAAACTGCTTCTCCGTCAACTTCTCACTCACGCCGCCAGATCGCCGCGAGGCGGCACCCCTTTCGCATATTCCTCCTCGTGCTCATTATTTATGTGGCCGCCGTCATGGGTATCGAAGGCGCCGATGCGCAAACGCCTGCCGGCCGGCGGCCGGGTGTGGCATACGTGGTCACGGGTGACGGCAGCCGGCTGATGGAAGTCGACGGCGAAATGGTGCTCGAGTTCCCCAACGGGATCAGAATCGTGCACGAAGACATCGTCGCCACGGCCCTTCACGGGATCCACCGCGACGCGAGCATGATCACGCAATTGACGGGCGACGTGAAGATCGTACAGGGGACGATGACCATGTGGGGGGACGAAGGCGAATACCGCCGGCTCGACGACCTCGCGATCATACGCCGGAACGTGCGTATCGTAGACGAGGGATGGGAAGTCACGTGCGACGAAGCCCGGTTTGTCCGATCGAACGAGAGCGGATGGCTTATCGGGAATGTCGTTGCCCGGGATTCGACAACCACCCTCTACGCGGACAGTCTCTTCTACGACCGCAATTCGGAGATGACCGAAGCGTTTGGAAACGTGCGTGTCACGAATCTCGACCAGGGCTTCGCCGCCGAAGGCGAACACGGCTACTACTTCCGGGACAGCGGCTACGGCGTCTTCGACCGGAACCCTCGCCTCATCGTCGAGCCCGATAGCGACGAACCCGTCACGATCGACAGCGATACGATGCGCGTATTCCCGGACGAGAAACACGCCATCGCATACTACCGCGTCAAGATCCTCAAGGGCAATACCGTCACGCAGTGCGACTCCGCCGTCCTGTACGACGAGTATAACCGGGCCGAGCTCTACGGAAATCCCCTGGCGAAGCAGGACCGCGTGTCGATGAAGGGGCAGAAGATGGTCCTGTTCTACGACGAAGACGAAGTCAACCGCATCGACATCAACGGCGGCGCCGAGATGCGGGAAGAGCAGGCCGACACGCTGATCGTCGGGCGCGACAACTGGATTCGCGGCGACACGATCAGCCTCTACCTGCACGAAAACGGGATCGATTCGATCAGGGTCCTCAATAACGCGGTGAGCGAATATTTTCCCGCTACGCCGAACAAGGCGGAGAGCAACTTCGTGCGCGGCGACAGCATGTTCTTTCAATTCGAAGGCGACTCCCTCGATTTCGTCCGCATCGAGGGTAGCGCCGACGGTATCTACAAGTATCTCGATCTCTCGAGCGGTGAAACGTCGGACAGCCTGCGTGCCGCGTACGACACGACGCTCACGTACGTATCATTCAAGGACAAGGCGCAGAAAGTCGTATATTCGGCGGCGAGCATCGAGTACCGCGCCCGGTCGAGGGACCTGATGCTCAGCGAGAACGCCAAGATCAATTACCAGGGGCGTGTACTCACCGGAGAGGAAATCACGTATTTCTCGTCCATGCAACTCGTCGACGCCAGGGGGGAGCCGAAGCTCGTCGACCAGGGACAGGTATTTTACGGTGACAGGATGGTTTACGACCTCGAGGCGGACGCCGGCCTGGTCAACAAGGGGTCCACGAAATTCGATCCGGGTTATTACGTCGGCGAAAACGTCGCCAAGGTGGGGGACGACGAGATGAAGGTGTGGAACTCGCGCTACACGACGTGCGAATTCCTCCATCCGCACTTTCACATCAAGGCGAAACACATGAAGGTATATCCCCGGGACAAGGCGGTGTCGGGGTCGACGATTCTCTACATCGGCGAAACGCCGGTATTCTACCTTCCGTTCATCGCCAACAGTATTCGCCGTGGACGCCGTTCCGGTTTTCTGCGGCCGGACTTCGAGTTCGGGATCACCAGCCAGGGGGGCCGTTTTATCCGGAACGTCGGGTACTACTGGGTGTTGAACGACTACACCGACTTCAAGTTCCTGCTTGACTTCAACGAGGACCGGCAGACGAGGCTGTTTGCCCGCAACCGCTACAACGTCCGTTACAAATTCGACGGCGAAGTCACGGGCAGTTTTCTGCGCGACCTGACTGACTTCACCAACCAGTGGGAGATCAACGCGAGGCACAATCACAACCTGGGCGAGAAATTCTCGCTCCGGACGAGCTTCCGGTTTCTCTCCGACGACGACGCGCTCAAGGACATCAACCGCATCGACAACGTCGAAAATGTCATCGACCGCGAGATCCGCTCCACGCTGGTAGTGGCGAAGTCCTGGGACGTCGTCAGCCTCAACCTGTCGGCTGACCGCATGCAGAAACTCAACGTAACCGACCCCGCCGTGGTGCGT
>CBDVDJ010000183.1:0-6148 GCA_965372695.1 uncultured bacterium | reverse complement strand
GACACCGCCGGCACGGTCATCACGCGGACGCAGCAGTACGCCAAACGCCAGGAAACGTACTTTCGGCGCTTCGCCGACGCGGTCTGGATCGACGTCTCGGACACGGACTTCAGTGAACGAGCGGAGAAGCTGTCGGAGGCGTTTCTGGGCCGACCTGAATAAATACTTGACATGATTTGCCTAAGATGATACACCCCAATTTGTTAGAAGAGCGGGCATAACTCAGTGGTAGAGTATCAGCTTCCCAAGCTGAGGGTCGCGGGTTCGAGTCCCGTTGCCCGCTCCATTTCCTTTTTTTCATAGGGCATGCCCCGGATGAAAACCATCAACCGATTCGTGGCCGTCATCCCGGCACTGCTGATGTTGTGCCTTGCGATCGGGTCGTGCGCGCCATCCGGGGACGCGGTGGGTGGGTGGTCGGGTGGTGACGCGCGCGAGCTCGACAAAGCGGTCCGGTCGTACATCGCCGGTGACTACGAGAATGCCGTGGAGCGCCTGGAGTCGCTCACCGGCAAGGCCAGGACCGAGGAACAGTTCCAGGAGGTCTATCTCTACCTGGGGCGATCTTACCTCGCGATGGACCGCCACCACAGCGCCATCGATGCTTTCGTCGCGGGCAAGGCGCACGGGGGCGGCAGCGTTTTCGACGAGTACCTGCAACGCCTGGGCGCGATCGTTTCGGGGACGCCGGTAAACGTGGCACGAACCGACCAGGTGACCCGCGCGCAGCTGATCGTCCTGCTGGAGCGGATGTTCTACCAACACGAAGCCGCTTCGGCCGGGGGCAGTGGCGGCTCGCGCGTGGGAGACCGCGCGATCGATCAGATGGACCCGGTGGTGCGGGGGCTCGTGCCCGTGCTGCCCGACGGTGATCTCCACGCGGACGCCCCGGTGACGAGGGCCGCGTTCTACGTGGTCGTCAAACGGCTGATCGCCGACAGGCAGATCGACGCCGACACGGGGCTGTTATTCGATGGCGGGTTCGAGTGGATGCTCGAATCCGGCGACAACGACTCTCATCATGTAACTGGAAAGGAAGTCGTCACCACGCTCGAACGCGTCGCGGCGGCGAAGAACACGTATGGCGGACAGGGCCCTTGAGATTATTTCGATGAAGGATCCGGCGGACTTCGGGCTGGATCCATCGGTGCTCCAGGTGGGCGACAAGATCGTGGAGGTCGCCGGCGAAAAAGCGGAAGACCAGCTGGATTGGCATTTCTACGCGTCCGAGGGCAAGATGGTGAGCATCAAGGTCGAACGGGCCGGAGGAGAGATCGAGGACATCACGCTTCCGTCCAGCGCGCTCGCCGGGATGGAAATATGGTTCGAGGCGATGGACTTCAGAAGGTGCCGCTGCAAGTGTCCGTTCTGTTTCGTCGACCAGATGCCCACGGGGCTGCGGAAATCGCTCTACATCAAGGATGAGGATTTTCGTCTGAGCTTCCTCTACGGTAACTTTACCACCATGAACGACATCACCGATGAAGAACTCGACAAGATCATCGCCCAGAGGAATTCGCCCCAGTGGGTCAGCGTCCACGTGGTCGACGAGGAGAGGCGCAAGCGCGTCTTCGGCCGCCCCATGAAGCGCCGGATCACCGATACGCTGTGCCGCCTCGCCGAGGGAGGCATCGTCGTGCACGCGCAGGCGGTTCTCGTCCCCGGCCTCAACGACGGCGACTATCTGGCCGAAACCATCAAGACTCTCGAAGAACTCCACCCCAACATCGCCACTCTCGCCGTGGTGCCGGTGGGCTTGACCGGCCACAGGGAAGGATTACCCGAGCTGCGCACTTTCAGCAGCGAGGAGATGTCGGCTGTCCTCGACTTCGTCGAGCCCTTGCGCCAGCGCTTTCTCGAGGGTCCGCGCGAGAGCCGGTTCGTCTTTCCGTCCGACGAGTGGTATATCGGCACCGGGCGTCCTGTCCCGCCGGGTGAAGCATACGAAGGATTTCCCCAGCTCGACAACGGGGTGGGGTCGACCCGTGAATTTCTCGAAGAGCTCGAGGCCGACATCGACGACCTCGGCATCGCCCGGGCGCTGGGCAACATCCGGATCGTCACCGGAAAACTCGGCCGGCAGGTTTTCTCGGAATATGTTTTTCCGCTGTTCGCCGAAAAAGGCGTGCGATCGCTGCCCGAGGTCATCACGGTGGACAACCGCTTCTTCGGCTCCGACGTCACGTGTTCGGGCCTGCTCGTCGGGCAGGACATGGTGGACGCGGTCCGCCGGGAGAGTGCCGACGGGGGAACGGCAAAAATCGTTTTCATCCCGCCCAACTGTCTCAACCACGACGGCGTAACGATCGACGAAATGACGCCGGCTGATATGAGCGAAGCGCTGGGAACGCCGGTGGTGGCCCCCGAAGAGTCTTTCATCCAGGCGCTCCAGGAACACGCGGAGGGGAGTGACTCTACCGAATGAAATCACTCCCTGCAGTTGCCATAGTCGGACGCCCCAACGTGGGCAAGTCGACGCTGTTCAACCGGATCACCGGGCGCCGCCGCGCGATCGTGCACGCCACCCCGGGGGTGACGCGCGACGTCCAACGCGGCGCGGCCGACTGGAACGGTGTGCACTTCGAACTGATCGATACCGGCGGGCTGTTTTCCGGCGTAGACGACGATCTCATTTCCCAGGTCGAGAAAAAGGCGCTCGACGAGGCGCTCCAGTCGGACGCGATTATTTTTCTGACCGACGGCATCGACGGGCTCACGCCGGTAGACGGCGACGTTGCCGAGCGTGTCCGCGAGACGGGCATTCCCGTACTGCTCGTCGTCAACAAAACCGAGAGACTCTCCACCCTCCACGCCGGGTCCGATTTCTATCGGCTGGGCTTCTCCAATGTGTACCAGGTCAGCGCGCTGCACGGCCAGGGTATCGGCGACCTGCTCGACGAGCTGGTCGGGGTGTTGCCGGAGTATACCGGGGAAGGATCGGGTGAACCCGACCTCAAAATCGCGTTCATCGGCATGCCCAACGTCGGCAAATCGAGCCTCGTCAACGCGCTTCTCGGCGATGACGCCAGCATCGTCGACGAGCGGCCCGGCACCACGCGCGACAGTATCGATGTGGCGATCAATTGGCACGGACGGCGGATCACGATGGTCGACACCGCCGGCATCAAGCGCAAGGCGCGTACCAAAGACGACGTATCGACCATCAGCACGGTCAAGAGCCTCGAGACGATCGAAAGGTGTGACGTGGCGGCGTTTCTGCTCGACTCGTCGCGAAAGATCTCCAACCAGGACGTCCGCGTGGGGAGCTACGCCCACAAGGCGGGCAAGGGGATTCTGGTCTGCTTCAACAAGTGGGATCTGGTGGAGAAGGGCGACAAGACGTATCGCGAATTCGAGAAAGATATGCGCGAACGGTTCGGTTTTATGAGCTACGCCCCCACGCTGTTCCTGTCGGCGCTCACGCACCAGCGTGTCAACAAGGTGTTCGAAATGGCGTGGAAGATAAAAGAGGAGCGCGAAAAGCGTCTCGCCACCGCGGAATTCAATCGTTTCATCGAGGACGTCAGCCGCCGCCACCCGCCGCCCTACTACAACGGCAACGGCAAGATATACTACGGCACCCAGATCAGCGTGGCGCCGCCGAAATTTGCGCTGTTTGTCAACAAATCGGCTTTTTTCAGCCGGAATTACCTGAGGTACTTGAACAATCAGATACGATACGCTTACTCTTTCGAGGGTACCGTTATCCGTATCGCTCTTCAGGAGAAAAAGAGAGGGGCTGAATCGCGTTGATCGTGTCCGGTCTCTGTGTCGCCGTCAGCTATCTGTCGGGAGCGATTCCGTTCAGTTTCATAGCCGGCAAAATGCTCAAGGGTGTCGACCTGCGCCAGCACGGCAGCGGAAACCTCGGCGCGTCGAACACGTTTCGCATCCTCGGTGCGGTACCCGGCGCGGTGGTGCTGCTGCTCGACATCGCCAAAGGCTTCGTCCCCGTCTTCGTCGCCGGCAAAGTGGCCGCGTCGTACGGACTGCCTGTGCACTGGGTCACGCTGGCCTGCGCGTTCGTGGCCGTGTTCGGGCACATGTATTCGGTCTACCTGAAATTCAGCGGTGGGAAGGGAATCGCGACCGCCGCCGGCGCGTTCCTCGCGATACAACCGTGGGCGCTGCTCGGCGCCTTCGGCGTCTGGGTGGTCGTGTTCGCAATCCGGCGCATCATGTCGCTGGCAACTCTGAGCGCGGCGGCGTCCCTGCCAGTCTTTGTGTACCTCTCCGGCCGGTTCGAGTGGTGGCCGTCACACTGGTCGTACACGGCGGTGAGTATTCTGCTCGTTATTGTGATATTCCAGAAACACCGGAGCAACTTAAGCCGACTGCTGGCCGGTACCGAACCGGTCCTGGCGAGAAAGAAGCACGTCTGACATGGGCGAAAAACTGAATATCGCCGTGCTCGGCGCCGGAAGCTGGGGCACAGCGCTCGGGGTTCTTCTCGACGAGAATGGCCACCACGTCACGTTGTGGGAGGTATTCCCCGAACACGTCGACGCGATCCTGCGCGACCGCGAAAACAAGAAATTTCTTCCAGGAATCGAGATTGCGCCGTCGATCGGCGTGACGTCGTCACTCGACGAGGCGATCGACGGAGCCGACCTCGTCCTGGCCGTCGTACCCACGCACACGATGCGCGGTGTCGCGCGCGACGTTGCCGCGTCGGGCAGATTCGATCCGGCGGCGATCGTGGTGAACGCCTCGAAAGGAATCGAGGAAGGAACGCTCAAGCGCATGAGCGAGGTGCTCGCCGAACAGCTGCCCTCGGACCCCGGGAAAATATGTTCGTTGATGGGCCCGAGCCACGCCGAAGAGGTGAGCCGTCACACGCCCACTTCCGTTGTGGTCGCCGGTATCGACCCAGCCACCATCGAGACGGTGCAGAAGACGTTTTTTCGCCCATATTTCCGTGTTTATACGAACCCGGACATCGTCGGCGTTGAAATCGGGGTAGCGCTCAAGAACTGTATTGCCATCGCGGCCGGGGTCTGCGACGGACTCAACTACGGTGACAACACCAAGGCGGCGCTGATTACGCGGGGTCTGGCGGAAATCGCCCGGCTCGGCGAAGCGATGGGAGCGCGCCGCGACACGTTTGCGGGGCTGGCGGGGGTGGGAGACCTGGTGGTCACCTGTCTGAGCCGCCACAGCAGAAATCGCCATGTTGGCGAAAAAATCGGTCAAGGTCAGACGCTGGATCAGGTATTATCAGAGATGGTCATGGTGGCAGAAGGCGTGCGGACCACACGCGCGGCCGTTGAACTCGGCAAGAAATACGGAGTAGAACTGCCGATCATCGAGAGCGTCTACCAGCTGCTCTTCGAGGACCGCGATCCTCGGGAGGCTATAGGAGAACTGATGACCCGTCCGCTCCGCGGCGAGAACGCCGGCGGCGACTGACGGGAATCGAAGAAGGAGGCTTTGCGTGAGGTACAAGACATCACCGGGCAAGATGTACTATTCGATCAGCGAAGTCAGCGATCTGACCTCGGTCAAACCGCACGTGCTGCGGTACTGGGAATCGGAATTTCCCTCGCTCCGGCCGAAGAAGAATCGCGCAGGCAATCGCAATTACCGCCCCAAGGATATCCAGACGATCCTCGTGATCCGCGACCTGCTCTATAAAGAAAAGTTCACGATCAGCGGGGCTCGCAAGAAGCTCTCGGAAGTTTACGGCAATCCCGAGTCGCTGATCGACCAGATGCAGATCCCGTTCAGCGATCCTCACGCGCGCCAGATCCTGCTCACGATCAAGAACGACCTGGAGGACCTCAAGGTCATGCTCCTGGGCGATGAGGGGGAGGACGGCAGCGAGGAAGAGGAAACCCCCGAGAAACGAGTCGCCAATTCTCCTTGAATCAGCGACTTACCGCTGTTACATTGCTAGTCTACATATCTGGTCGGGGCGTGGCGCAGCCCGGTAGCGCACTTGCATGGGGGGCAAGGGGTCGCTGGTTCGAATCCAGTCGCCCCGACCATTTCTTCTTCTCCAATCTAACGATATTTGGGCGCAAGGGAGTTCGACCGGCTCGCGAAGGGTGACCGGGTCGTCAAGCCGGCGCGCCATAATCAGAGGGTCCAATGGGCGCGCCGAGGTTACCTGCGAAGCGTCCTGAGCTTCCAATAAACTGGCGAAGGA
>CBDVDJ010000182.1:0-6153 GCA_965372695.1 uncultured bacterium | reverse complement strand
CGGATTTCAGTCTTCGCCACATCCCCGAGGCGCTTCCGGTGACGGTGGCGTCGGGCCAGACGGGTGCAGGGGAAGAGGGGACCGGCTGGTATGCGCAGTCGACGATGCTGGAACCCGACAAGGAACTGTCGATGTCGCGCGCGATTCTCTATTCGCTCCTTCTGCCCGGGCTCGGCGACTGGTACGTGGGCAAAAAAGACCGGGCCAAGGCTTTTTTTATCGTCGACGCGACGTTATTGACGGCGTTTATCGTGTTCCAGGTCCAGGGACACCGGCGCGAAGACGGCTACCAGCAATACGCCCAGACGTTTGCCGGCATCACGGGCACGGACCATTCGGACGATTTCTACAGCGTGCTCGGCCAGTACGGCTCGTCTGGCTCTTACGAGGCCGACTTCAAGAAGGAATCCCGGCTCGAGCTGTGGCCGAACGTGAGTTACGACGACCTGGAAGGCTACTACGTGGAAAATCGCGTGGAAGACTTCGAAGAGTGGGCGTGGCGGACGTTTGATTCGAGGGTCGACTATCGTTCGATGCGTTCCTCCAGCAAGCTCGCCTACCGGCGTTCCGGCTATGTAATCGCCGTTGCGGTGCTCAACCGCGTGGTCGCCTCTGTTTTTGCCTGGCACGCCGTGAAATCGAGCCGCGGCGACTTCGATGACCCCGCCGGGACCGGTGATTCCGCGGCGAAGGGTGGCTACCACCTCGACATTTCCAGCCCCTCGATCGGCGCCCGTGGCGAGTTCTCGGCTGCCGTCTCCCTGATTCGTTCGTTCTGACCGGCCCCGCGCAAAGCAGGTGCGATCGTGACAAAATCTGCGTGCATAACAGCGATTCTCCTGGCCGCGTTACCGGCGCTGGCCGATGCCGTGCCGCCTCAGGATAACTCGCCGGTTCCGGAGAGGATCGAACCGCTAGCCGTCTTCGGCGAAGTCGGCCGGTTGGCTCTGGGCGAACCGCTCGGTGTCTGCGTGGATTTCGACGGCAACACGATCGTGGCCGACGGCTCTCCCGGACGGCTGGTGACCTTTGACCGGCGCGGGGAACGCGCGCAGGAATCGGAACAACCCCCCGGTAACCCCGGATTCTACCCGACCGATATCGCCCTGTACGGGTTTTTCACCTATGCCATCGACGAGAGGCGGCGCACACTCGTTCGCTTCGACAAAGACGGGACGTTCAGGGACATACTTCTCAATTTCGACCAGCTGACGGGGACGAGGCGCGTGTCCCCGTACGGTATCGGAACCGACGCGCAAGGGAGGATAGCGATAACGGACATTGAGAACCACCAGGTATTGTTACTCGACAGCTTTCTCAGGGTCGACATCCTGTTCGGCAACTACGGGTCGTATCCCGGCCAGCTCGATACCCCGCTGGGCGTGTCGTTCACGTCAACCGGCGACATAGTGGTCGCCGACAGCGGCAACGGGAGGGTCCAGTACTTCACCGACGCGGGCGAACCGAAACGCGTCGTGCCGGCCGACGGAGAGATTAACCCGCTTCTGCTGCCGCGCCGCGCCGTCGTAGACGGCGATGGCGTGTTGTACGTCGCGGACCCTGATGCGGAAGGAATTTTCGTTTTTGACGCCGAAGGACGATACCTCCGGTGGTTGATACCCGGAGGGGCCGAACGGTTTCAGCCGACGGACCTCGTGATCCACCGGGACGGAAAGCTGTATGTGACAGATGCCCTGAGGCGGGTTCTCTATGTGTTCCAGGTGATGTAACATCAATGTCCGTTTATTGAAGAAGCCCATTCTCCTTTTTGCCGTGCCGGTTGTTCTGATGTTGATACAACCGGTGGCGCGTGCCCAGGAGACGTACGGCTACGACGCGTGGAGCGCCGTAGCCGACACGATCCGCAACGCGGTCGTCGGCCAGCGGTACAACCTCTCTTCACCTTTCCTCGTACCCGGGAGCGAACGGGTTACACTCGGTCCCAGCGTCCTGGGAGAGGGCGATTACACCATCAACTACCGCCTCGGTGTGATCCGGTTTCGCGCCCTCCTCCCGGAAAAAGCGGAACTCGTCGTGAGCTATCGCAAGGCGCCGTTTACGCTCAACCCCGTCTATTCGCTGCGCGACATCGAGATCTCGGAGCCGGGTACCGGCGATACGGTGACGGTTGCGCCGTTGCGGACGAGCGGCCCGCGGCAGGACGTCCGCCTGGGCAACCTGGTTTTTGGCGGAACCAAGTCGATCAGTTTCACGATGGGGAACAACCGCGGAACGTCACTCGACCAATCGCTGCAGGCCAGTATCGAGGGGCAGCTCACGCCGACCATCAAAGTCAGGGCGTTGTTGACGGACAACAACCTCCCCGTACAACCGGAAGGAAACACCGAAGAACTCGAATACCTCGACAAGGTGTTTATCGAGATCGAAGGATCGAACGCGAAGACCACACTCGGTGATTTCGGGTTTCAGAACAACGTGTCGACGTTTTCCCCATTCACCCGACAGCTCAAGGGTATTACCGCCGAGGCCTGGATGGACCGCGGGCGTATAACGGCGGCCGGTGCGGAGAGCAAGGGCGAATTCCGCACACTGGAATTCCGCGGTTCGACGGGACTGCAGGGTCCCTACGAGTTGCTCTCGGCGTCGCGCAACACGGGGGAGGTGGTCATCGCGGGCACGGAACGGGTCTATTTCGACGGCCGTCGTCTCGCCCGCGGCCAGAATCGCGACTATACCATCGACTACGACCGGGCGACGCTGACGTTTACGCCGCTTGTGCTCGTTACGAACGACTCCGAGATTGCGGTCGATTTCGAGGTCACCCAGGAACGCTACGACCGTTCCACGCTCTTTACCACCGCGCAGTCCACCGCGATGCCGGGGGGCCTCGGCCTCGATATCGTCTTTGCCCGCGAGAGCGACAACAAGGACAACCCCAAGAACTACGCCTTTACCGACGACGAGAAAGAGACCCTCCGCGACGCCGGAGATGACCCCACGAAGGCTCTGACGTCGGGTATCACGCTCGTCGAACCCGGTTCCGGGGACTACATCCTCGTGCCCGCCGACAGCGTCGCCGCCTCACCCGCGTACTTCGAGCACGATTCGCTGGGCAACTACGCAGTTTTGTTTGTCGAGGTGGGCGAAGGGGCGGGCGACTACGTGCTGGGGGGGATCGATAACCGCGGCATCCGCTATTACCGGTTTTCCGGTGAAGATGCCGGGAACTACGCCGTCGGCAAGTTGCTGCCCCTTCCCGAATCCGTCACGCTGGTGACGGCGCGCATCCGGCGCGAGGGCGGCGAGCACCTCGTCCTCGACGCAGAATGGAACATGAGCGAGCACGACCGCAACCTGTTCTCCAGCACAGGCGACGGAGACAACCACGGAAACGCCGGGCAGTTCCGCATTGGACTCAAGAACGTTCCCTTCGTCGTCGGCCGTCTGCGCCTCACCGGTTCGTTGAACACGATCGACGACCGCTTCAAGAGTTTCGACAAGTCGAGGCCGTCTTTCTTCTACAGGGACTGGAACCTGGAGAACGTTTCTCTCACCGGAAGGGAGACGATCCAGGAATACGCCGCCGGTTTGTCGAGGACCGACGTGGCAATGGTCGGGTACTCACTGGCCCGTATCGACCGGATCGACGTCAACGGACAGAAGCACGAGGGAACGGCGCGCCTGGGGCGGGACGAGGACCGCACGATCACGGGACGCGCCTTCGACACCGAGACAAAACGGCTGGAAGAGGTCCGGCTCCGTCGGCACCTCACCGCGTCGGCGGCATTCGGGATGTTCGGTTTCCGTCCGTCGGCCACGTGGTCGCGCGAGCGCTACCTGCAGGACGCCTTTACAGCGCCCGACAGCGGATTCGCGTACGAGCTGGTGCGGGTGCGGCTCTCCGACCGGTCCGCCAGAACCGTCAGCGCCGCCGTCACCGTCGAGGACCGGAAGACCGAGGAGATTACCGCCTCTTTCCAGGACTGGACCGACACGCGCCGCGACCAGACGGTTTCGGTCGAGATGGCCGTGCGCGGGGCCTCCGCCCGGGGCGAATTGCACGTGACGCACCGCGAGGAACACGACCTCTTGAGCGACGAGAGGCGCAGTGCGGACCTCGCGCGGCTGCAGGGGTTCGTGCGCTCGACAGGAGCGGGAGTCCGCGCCGACCTCAACTACGAGATCAGCCAGAAGGCCGCACGGACACTGCTGCGCTCGGTGATTTTCGTCGGTGAGGGCAACGGTGACTACAATGCGCAGGGCGACCTGGTGGGCAAAGGGCGCGGCGCTTTCAGCGTGGTGTTTTCACCCACGACCAGTACGATTCCGACCAGTGCGGTCAATCTCAACTTTCGCGTTTCCTGGAAGCATCCGGGGACGCGGCGCGGGCGATTCGGGGCGGGCAGCGGGGCGGGTGTCGCGCCGGTCGGCGTCTGGGCATGGGTACGCTCGAACGTATCGCTCGATCAGACGATCACCATCAGTGAAGAATCGACGTTCGATTCGGCGTGGCGCGTCTACCTGATGGTCCCCAACGCGCTGCAACGCGACAATACAACGGTGTACGGCGCGACCAACATCCGTCAGGACTGGACGTTTCTCGACGGGTACCAGAGCGTTTCGCTTACGTATCGTTTCCAGCGCAAGGACGAAGAGGACAATCGATTCGAAGGGATTCACGAGAACCGTTACTTCGAGCAGCATCTCGCGAGATTGTCACGGTCGGTATCTCCCATGCTCACGCTGACCGGCGAAGTGTCGCGCGAGATCCAGCGCCGCAACGGCATCGGGATCGACGCGGGCAGCGGCGCGGCATACGATATCGTCGCGCAATCGGCGCTGGGCGGAGCCGGCTTCCTGCTGCCCGGCGGCAGCAGTATCGACATCGACGTCAAGTATACGGGGCGTGTCGACCGGATGATGAGCGCCGAGCAGACACTTCTGACCTTGAGGCCCAAGACGACCTGGCGGCTGACCCGCGCGGTCAGCGTGTTTGCATCGTACGACATCACTCGGGCGTGGGACGTCAACGTGGGCGAGGTACGGCCGGTGGTGTTTGCGCGCGATGGCGATTCTCACCGATGGAATGTGACACCGACGCTGAGGCTCTCCCGGTACATTTCACTCGTGGCCGCGTACAACGGCCGCAGGGAAACGGTGTTTTCGGGGCTGCGTATTACCGATCACGAACTCAAGGTCGAGACGAGGGCGTTTTTCTAGGAACGTGAAACGGATGACGGAGCAAACTAAATCATACACAAGCGCGCGCTGGCTGGTTGGGGCCGTGATGGCCGGAATCTGCGCCGCCTCGGTGGCTTCACCATTGGTGGTTTCGCTCGCCGCCGCGGCCCCGCCTCGCGTCGACGTCTCCGGTAACAGCGTTTTCGCGGCCGGCGAAGTCATCGCGCTCGCCCGCAGTGGCGGGTGGTCCCCGGGAAAGGGCGCTTCGGGGCTGGCGCGTCTCCAGGAAGCTTACTTTCGCGAGGGGCACCTGCAGGCCTCTTTCGAGGTGGGTCCGGCGCGGGCCGTCTCGCCGGGCAGCGCCGACTCGACCGTCACGCTGTACGTTTCCGAGGGCGAAGTCGCCCGTTACGGCCGTTCGTACGTCAAGGGGCTGAAGGTTCGCGACGCGCCTTCGGTGCTGTCTTTCCTCGGAATCAGCGAGTCGGCGAAGTTCGTGCCGAGGACGCTCGATGCCCGCATCGAGAAGCTTCTGGTATCCTACGACGAGGATGGTTATCCGTTCGCGCAGGTCTGGATCGACAGCCTGCAGCTCGACGACGCCCGCAACCGGGTCCACGTCTCCCTCTACGTCGTCGAGGGGCGGGAACGGCTCCTGGAGACGATCGACGTCGAGGGAGCAGCCAGGACGAGGCCTGACCTGGTCGTTCGCATGTCCGGGCTGCGCGCGGGCGAGCCCTATCGCGGAGAAATGCTCCGCAACGCATACCTGCGCCTGAAGAGCAGCGGTGTTTTCAGCGAAGTCGAGTATCCGCGGCTTCGCGTCTCACCCGACGGCAGCGGGGTGGACGCGATACTGATCGTCAATGAGACGCGGCGGTCGAACTCGTTCACCGGTGTGCTGGGGTACGCCGCCGCGGGGATCGAGGAAAAAGAACAGCTGAGCGGCCTGGTGCAGCTGCGGATGAACAACATCGGTGGCACGCTCAAGGACCTGCACGTGCTGTGGAC
>CBDVDJ010000181.1:0-6171 GCA_965372695.1 uncultured bacterium | reverse complement strand
TACAAGGAGCCGTTCCGCGAGCACCGGCGGGAGGCCTGCTTTCAGTATCTTCTCCGCCGCCGTTTTTCTGTCGTATTCCACGCGAAGGATCTCCGCCGTGCGCGTCTCATCGTCGAAGACAACGAACGACGCATCAGGGTTGCCGTCGCGCGGCTGGCCGACACTCCCGACATTGACCACGTACCTGATTCCGTCCTCTATCTCGAGTCGGTCCCCGGGCAGGAACCGTTCGGCGCGGCCGTCGTCCCTGAACACTACTGGTGTGTGAGAGTGACCAATGAACGCGAGCTGTTGCCGCATCGCGCCAAACGCCCGCTTTGCGCCCCCCTGGTCGAGTACATATTCCCAGGATTGTGGCCGGAACGGAGACGCGTGGACCGCGACGAACAGGCTGTCCGAGGTATACGTATACGGCAGTGTCGCTATGAATTGCTTGTTCTCGTCGGTCAACACCGCCTCGGTGAAGTGTACACCTTCCAGGGCCACCGAGTGGAAAAACGACCGTTCGCCGGGGTCGATCACGGCGGCGTCGTGATTGCCTTTGACGCACGCGAATGCGGGCAGCGACCGAACCGTCTCGACGCACGCGTTGGGATCGGCTCCATAGCCGACAATATCACCGAGACAGACGTGGAATTCCACGCCCGCCTCTTCACCGCGGGCAAGGACCGCATCGAGGGCTTCGATGTTGCCGTGAACATCTGAAAAGACGAGGTGCTTCAAACGACGCCTCTCCGGAACTCCCTCACGAAACGGTCGAGGAGGCCATTGATGAACCGGCCCGCGTCCGCCGAGCTATAGCGGTGCGCAATCTCGATCGCCTCGTTGATAATGACCTTTGACGGAATCTCTTCGAAGTACAATATCTCGGTCAGCGCAAATCGCAATATGTTTTTGTCCACCAGCGAGATCCTCTTCATGTCCCAGTTTTCCAGCGACGCTTCTATCCGGTCGTCGAGGTCGGGCACGTGCTCCATGGTCGCATAGAACAGATTGCGCGCGTGCTCGGCCGTATCGGCCGCGGGCCCACGGCGCTCGATCTGGTCTGCAAAGATCTGCTCGCGCGACTTCTCCGAGAACTCGGCCTCGTAGAGCGCCTGGAGCACAATTTCCCTCGCTTTGCGTCGTTTTCCCATTCTTACGGTTCTCAGCCGTTTGAACCGCCGGTGCCGTGCCAGAGATTCATCAGATCGATGAGCGCCAACGCGCTGTGCCAGCCCTGATTGCCGTGCTTCCCGCCCGCGCGGTCGATGGCCTGGTCCACAGTATCGGCTGTAATCACACCGAACGCAATCGGAGTATCGCCGCCCGTGGCCAGCGAGTCGATCGAGCGCGCCACCGTCGACGCGAGGATGTCGAAATGGCTGGTTTCGCCGCGTATCAGCGCACCGAGGCACAGCGCTCCGTCGACATTGCCGTTTTTCTTCAAAATCCTGGCCGTCGCCTGCGGCAGTTCGAACGCCCCCGACACCCAGTACACGTCGATATCAGACTCATCGGCGCCGTGGCGGACGAGGCAGTCGACAGCTCCGTCGACGAGCTTCCGGGTTATGTGCTCATTGAAACGACTGACTACGATGGCGACGCGCTTGTCCTTCGCGTCGAGAATCGCCCGGTGTTCACTTGGCATGGGTTGCCCCCCTTCCTTCCGTTTCATCCAGATTCTGATCCGTATTTGATTCCCGTTCCTCACCCGCGAACTGGGTCAGCAGGTGTCCCAGCTTGTGGTGCTTGGTCGACAGATAGCGGCGGTTGTTCTCGTTCGCCGGTATCTCGATCGAGACCCGTTCCACTATCTCCAGTCCGTACGCCGAAAGCCCTACGACCTTTCTGGGATTGTTGGTCAACAGTCTGATCTTGCGCACGCCCAGATCGGACAATATCTGCGCTCCAACGCCGTAGTCGCGGAGATCCGGCGGAAAACCGAGTGAGGCGTTGGCTTCGACGGTATCCTGTCCCTGTTCCTGGAGCGCGTACGCCTTGATCTTGTTCTCGAGCCCGATTCCACGGCCCTCCTGCCTCATGTAGAGCAACACGCCACGCCCCGTCTTCTCGATCTGCATCAACGAGCGGTGCAACTGGGGACCGCAGTCACAGCGAAGCGAACCGAGCACGTCACCCGTAAAACACTGCGAATGGACGCGCACCAGCGTTGGCTCGCTGCCGCCGACCTTTCCCTTGACGAGAGCAAAATGCAGATTGCCGCTGATCGAACTCTTGTACAGCCGCAGGCTGAAGTCCCCGAATTCGGTCGGGAACTTCACTTCCTCCACCATCTCGACGAACTTTTCCGTCTTGCGCCGGTACTTGATCAAGTCGCTGATCGTGATGAGTTTCAGATTGTGCTCTTCCGCGACCCGTTTCAGACAGGGCAGTCTCGCCATCGAACCATCGTCATCGAGAACCTCGCACAGAACGCCCGCCGGCGTCAATCCGGCGAGGCGGGCGAGATCCACGGACGCCTCGGTGTGACCGGCGCGGCGCAAAACACCTCCCGCCGACGCCGTCAGCGGAAAGATATGCCCCGGCCGTGTGAAATCCGCAGCCTTCACCGCGGGGTCGACGAGCGCCCCGATCGTGGCTGCGCGGTCGAACGCGCTGATTCCGGTGGTGGTGCCTTTCGTGACATCGATGGATACGGTGAAAGCAGTCCCGTACTGGCAGGTATTGTGCTGCACCATCGGCTGGAGGTCCAGCTCGTGGGATCGCTCGGGTGTGACCGGCACACAGATCAGTCCCCGCGCGTGCTTGGTGAGAAAATTGACCTTTTCGACGGTCACTTTGTCGGCGGCCAGCACCATATCGCCTTCGTTTTCGCGGTCTTCGTCGTCGACCACAATAACGATATTGCCGCTTCTTATTTCATCGATCGCTTCTTCAATCGTGGCAAAAACACCCATTTGTCGTCTCCCGTGTTCGGCGTTGGACACCGTGACGTGATGATTCGAACTTATTTCAGTCTGTCTAGATATTCTTTTACGTATTTGCCGATAATGTCTGCTTCGACATTGACCTGGACTCCCGGGGAATACGAGTCCGCGACGGTGCGCTCGATGGTGAACGGAATCACCGTAATTGTGATGATTCGTCCCGGCTTCCTCTCCACGACCGTCAGGCTGATTCCGTCGATCGCAATCGACCCCTTGGACACGACGTAATCGTAGACGTCTTCGGGTAACTCGATGGACAGGAGGCGATCGCCCCCCGCCTTTCCTCCCGTACGGACGAACGATTTGACCCTGCCGACACCGTCGACGTGTCCCTGCACCAGGTGCCCGCCGAGCGCCGTATCGAGCGTGGCGGCCTGTTCGAGGTTGACCCTGTCACCGGCGCGCGCGTTACCGAGGGTCGTACGCGCCAGGGTTTCGCCCACGGCCGTCGCGGTGAACGTGCCGCCGCCGCACCGTTCCGCCGTCAGGCAGACGCCGTTGACGGCAACGCTGTCACCGGGCCGTATGGTATCGGTGAACCCGGCGGCCGCGACGGTAATAGCGGTGCCGTCCGCCGTGCGCTTCGCGCTTTCGATGGATCCGATGGTCTCAATAATGCCGGTGAACACTTCGTCGCCTTTCTCTTATTTCAGTTTCGCAACTATTTCGCCGTACGTACGGCGGTTGAGGTGCCTGTGCAGGAAGTCGCCTTCGAGGCGGACCGCGTCGACGGCGACCGTTTCCGGATCGACCGGTTCGGAGTCCGTGAAGACCGGGACTCCGCCGCTCCCGAATGCCCTCGGCGAATGGAAAAGAAACATGGCATCCCATAATCCGGCGCGAAGAAAACTCGTGAACAACTGCCCCCCACCCTCGACCAGAATCCTCTCGAAGCCGGCGCGGGACAACAGCTGCGTCGCCAGGGCGACATCCACCCGGCCTTCTCCGTCCGACGCGCACGAGAGCACACGCCCCCCGCCCTTGCGCAAGGCATCGGCTCTGGCGGCGGCGGCGGCGCCGGCGGCAGCGTCGCCGACAACCACAAAGGAGCGCCCTTCCCTCGCCCACCGGTTGTCGGCGGGCAGATCGAGATTCCCGTCCAGGACGACGGGCACCGGAGCGGCGCCGCAATCGATCAGGCGGCAGTCGAGCCGGGGGGCATCTGTCTTCACGGTATTGATCCCGACGGCGATACCATCGCTGTTCGCACGCAGCCGGTGGACGTATTGATGAGACGCTTCTCCGCTCACCTGGTCCCGCCGACCGGGCGCGGAAGCGATCTTTCCGTCGATCGTGACCGCCATCTTGAGTACAACGGTGGCACCGAGCCCCAGGCGCTGCTTGTAATAAGCGATATTGGTGGCAATGGCGGCCGCCTCGGCACACCCGGTGTCGACTCGAATCCCCGCTGAACGGAGCACTTCGACGCCCCGCCCGTGCACCTTCGGATCGGGGTCGATTGTCGGCATCACGACACGGTGTATTCCCGCCGCCACCAGTTGCCCGGCGCACGGCGGCGTCCGGCCATGGTGGGCGCATGGCTCGAGGGTGACGTACATGGTAGCGCCCCTCGCGCCCTCACCCGCCTGCAACAACGCCTCTATCTCGGCGTGCGCTTCACCGCAGCGGTGATGAAACCCTTCGCCGACGACCGTACCTTCCCTGACGACGACCGCGCCGACGAGGGGGTTGGGATTGGTTTTCCCGGCGGCCTGCCAGGCGAGCTCGAGCGCCCTCGTCATGAACACGTCGTCGACGTGTTCCGAGGTGGCACGGGCGCCGCCCTTGGTGATTTCGGATTGATATTCCATGTTCGAATCGGCCGGCGCCGGGGCCGGCGGGTGGTCGTACGACAAGTTTTGCGGTTTTTACCGGTAACGATCGGGGGAAATCGAGGGAGAATACAGGACTATATACCGGCGGGCGTCCCCCAGGGGACGCCAACCTGCACCACCCCCCGGAAAGGGGTGCCGTGCATGAAACCTTCTCCCATCCAGACTTTCACTGTCGGTCCCGGATTTCCACCGGGTCAGCAGCCCCGTTGGGGGCCGCTCGCGGGCTGTCACCGCCGGTGGGGAATTTCACCCCGCCCCGAAGGTTCATATGATGACGATACGCCTTTGTGAAGGGAATGTCAAGGGCCGACACAACCCATAACTACTTTTATACTAACTCCCTACACCACCCGATGGCCTCCGGCCCCACCATCGGAAGCCGAGGGGGGACGACGTTACCGAACCTGGAGGATCATCCGAGGAGGGCTTCGACAAACGTGTCGGCGGAAAAGGAGTCGAAGTCACCGATCTGTTCGCCGACCCCGATGTAGCGCACGGGAATTCCCAGGGACTGCTTGATCGCGATGACGATGCCGCCCCTGGCTGTGCTGTCCAGCTTTGTGAGTATGATGCCGTCGATGCCCAGAGCCCTGGTGAACTCAGACGCCTGGATGAGGCTGTTCTGCCCCAGGTTGGCGTCGAGAACGAGGAGGGTTTCCACCGAATCCGGGCCCAGCACTTTTTCGCATACGCGTTTGATCTTTTTCAGTTCTTCCATCAGGTTGACGCGAGTGTGCAGGCGGCCCGCCGTATCGATGACGACCACATCCGTCCCCCGGGCTTTTGCCGCGTTGCACGCGTCGAACGCGACGGCGCCCGGGTCGCCACCCGCCTCGTGCTGGATCAAGTCGACGCCCACCCGGTCGGCCCAGATGCGCAGCTGTTCCACCGCCGCCGCCCGGAAGGTGTCGCACGCCGCCAGCACCACCGACTCCCCGCGTTCCTTGAAGAAGTTGGCCAGCTTGGCGATACTCGTCGTTTTCCCGACACCGTTCACGCCGATGACCACGATGGCGCGGGTGCCCGTCACCTTGTCCCGGCGCTCGTCCGCCCCGTCACCGAGAAGGTCCAGAAACTCGCGACGCAGACACTCGCGGTAGTCGCTTTCGCGGCCGCTCTCGCGCAGTACTTCCACGATACGGTCGCACGCGTCCACCCCGATGTCAGCGCTGAGCAGCAACTCCTCGAGCTCGTCCTCGTCGTCGTCGCTCAGCCCCCCGCCGTGTTGAAATATCTTCTTCAGGGGATTGACGAAATTTTCTCTCGTCTTTTGCAGCTTTTCCTTGAGGTTGAACATACTCGGGGGTGCCAGTACTGGCGTGTCGAGGGGCTTGCCGTCAGGCCGCCGGCGCCGCCGCCGAAGGCGCGTTTTCCGACGCGTCGGACGACGCGTCGTCCGACTGATT
>CBDVDJ010000180.1:0-6183 GCA_965372695.1 uncultured bacterium | reverse complement strand
ACGACATCCGCCGCTCCCACAGTCCCGGCGTCCGCGACCGATACGCCGATGGCCTCGCCGTCGAACCCCTCGCCGATCAGGCGGGCGACGTCGTCGTCCCGCGAGTAGACCAGCTTCCCCGCGGGCCGGCGCCGGCCGGACGCGGTCAATGAATCGCAGAACTCCCGCTTGGCCGCACGGTAGTCCTCGATCGTTTTGTGATAGTCGAGGTGGTCATGGGTTACGTTTGTAAGTATCCCGATGTTGAAGTCCAATCCCCACACACGATGTTGCCGCACCGCATGAGAACTGACCTCCATGACCACCCCGTTACACCCGTCGTCGACCATTCTCCTGAACAGGGTGTGGAGTTCGACGGGACCGGGCGTCGTGTGCGGCGTCATTTCCAGTTCGCCGCCGACCCCGTGTCCCAGAGTTCCCACGATCCCCATACTTCCCCAACCCGACTCCTCAATGATCGACCTGTACATATGGGCGGTGGACGTCTTGCCGTTTGTGCCCGTAATCCCGCAGAGAAACACCTCGTCCGAAGGATCACCAAAATACCGCGATGCCAGCCGGGCCAGCGCCCTGGAGGTGTCGCCGACAACGACGTTGACCGACCCGCCCACGCCGACTTTCGCATCGGTGACCACCGCCGCGGCGCCGGCGGCGATCGCTTCGCCGACAAAGTCGTGACCGTCGACGCTGCTTCCCCGGACTGCGACGAACACGTCTCCCTGTTCGACACGCCGGGAATCGGTTTTGATTTTTCTGATTTCGACGCGCTCTGCGGACGGACCGTAGGTCACTTTTTCCTCCAGCACATCAATCAGGTCCAGCAGCATCATTCTCTTGTCCGTTTCGCGGCCGCCGCGGGCGTCCGCGTGGTCACTCAGCGGGACCCGCCGCCGGCGCCACGTGAGCGCTGGCGGCCACCCGCATCACAATACAATTTTACCGTTTGTTGTCCCGCCTTGCGGCCGGGTGCAGGCGCTTGCGACGTAACCACGCCGCTGCCCACCAGCGTGCATTTCAGCCCGTGTTTTGCCGCGACGGCTTTGGCCTCCCTCACGGGAAGACCTCTCAGGTCGGGCGTCACTCCACGGTCTCCGCCGGCGCCCGACGACACGAGCAATCGTATGACGCCGTCGCGATCCATCGGCGTCCCCGGCCCCGGGGTCTGGGCGACGACACGCCCCTCGTCGCCCTGGCACAGAACGTTGCAGCCGAGTTTCCGTGCGTTTTCCAGCGCCGAAGAGCGTTCCATGCGGATAAAGTTGGGAGCCGGGAAACCGCGAGAGACCTCGGGCGGAGCGAGGATCGGCGCACTTGCCAGAACGCCGTCGAACGTCGCCGTAGCGTTGGCCATCTCGGCACAAAGCCGGGCGAACACCGGCGCACACGACACACCGCCGAAACGGAATTTGTAATCCGGTTCATCGAGCAATACCAGCGCGACGATCCGCGGATCATCGTGGGGAGCAAAGCCGATGAAACTCGAAACGTATTTTCCCGGCAGATACCCGCCCCGGGCTGACGCCTTCTGCCCCGTACCAGTCTTGCCCGCCACTTCCATGAATCCCGGTTCGGCGAGTTTTGCCGTCCCGTCGACAACGGCCCGGCGACAAAACTCCATCAACGTCCGCGCCGTCGTCTTGCGCATTACGGGTCGAACCTTCAGCCGTTTTGTTCTGGTTATATCGCCGGATGAATTATCGGCGATACCGCGAACGATACGGGGCAGCACCATCACGCCGTCGTTGGCGGGCACGGCAAATGCGGCGACCATCTGCATAGGCGTCACGGCAATTTCCTGTCCGAACGCCATGGTTCCCCGGGTCCGGCCCGACCACCGGTCGGTCTCGGCGACCGATCCGGCCGATTCGCCCAGCAGCTGTATTCCGGTTTTCTGTCCGAATCCAAACCATCTTATGTATTTATAGAATTCGTCTTTCTCCAGCCGCTCAGACACCTTGTAAAAGACAATGTTGCTCGAATAGGCAAATGCCTCCTCGAACGAGATTCGTCCGTAGGGATGCGGATCGGTAATCCGGGCGGGGCCCAGCCTGGCCCGGCCATTTTCGGCGTCGAAGGTGTCCGCGGGGGCGACGCGGCGCAGGTCGAGCAGCGCGGCCGCCGTCACCAGCTTGAACGTGGACCCCGGTTCGTAGATGTGCGACACAGAGCGGATCGTCCAGAGTGAGTCGGCACGCTGGGAGCCCGATCGCGAACGGGGCGATGGCGATTCGGCCAGCGCCAGGATCTCGCCCGACTCGACATCCATCACGATGATCACACCCGACCTGGCCCCGCTGTCCGCTATGGCGCGTTCGAGCTGTGCCTCTGCGATTTCCTGGGTGGCGACGTCGATGGTGAGATAAATGTGTCGGCCGTCCACGGGCTCCTGCTCGACAAACCGGTAGTACCGGTCGATCTCGTAACTCCCGTTCCTGATCACCCTGGCGGTTCCGGCAACGCCCTCGAGATCTTCCTTGAACACCGCTTCGATTCCCGTCAGCCCGCGGTTGTCCACGTCGACAGATCCGATGATCTTGGCGGCGAGGTCTCCGTAAGGGTAGATCCGGCTCTGCTCGAGGCGAATCTCGACGCCTTTCAACGCCTTCAGATTCTTGCGGGACTCGTCCGACAACTCGCATTGGCGCTTGAGCCAGACGAAATTGTTGCCCGACCGGATCATGGCAAGGACCTCACGCCTCGGGATACGGAGCTCGCGGGATACGGCACGGGCCACCTTGTTGGAGTCGGTTACACGGGGAGGACGGAGGGAGACCGACTCGCGGCGAACGTTGAGCGCCAGCGGACGGCCGTGACGGTCGTAGATACACCCGCGAACCGGCTGGATCGTCTCGCGTACCATTTTCTGCCTGGCGGCCTCCTTGCGGTAGGCTGCGCTGCGCACCACCTGGACCTGGATCAGGCGCGCCCAGAGCCCCAGCGCGATCACAACGAACAGCGCGCCGACGAAATACAAGCGGACGAATGATTTCCGCTTTTTCACCGGCGCATCACCTCCGTCAGTTCATCGATGCTCCGGCCCATCATTCCCGGCAGATCGACGACCTCGTCGTCGAAGTCGCTTCGCGCTCCCCCCGGCGCCCAGTCCATGTCGATCGAAACCCGTATCAGGGCGCCGGCATCGGCAGGATTCATTCCGAGCTTTTCTTCGCATATCCGGGTGATTCGATCCATCGACGACAGTTCAGCGTAATCCGCCGTCAGCAGCCCGACTGCTTCTTTCAGCACCTTCTGTTTGCGTTCGAGTCTTGAAATATCTTCCATGAGGCTGAACGTGTAGACCTGGCTCGACACATAACCGAGCAGGGCGACGGCGCATGCCAGATAACCCAGAACCATCGCCGCCACACCGAGACGCCCCGTCAGGGCGTCGGCGACGAAGCGGGAGAACTTGCGGTAACCGGACGAACCGCCGGCGGCGGTTTTCATTGTCCCCTCCCGGTTGTTATGACTTCCGCCGCCCTGAGACGGGCGCTGCGCGACCGGACGTTGGCGGCGATTTCCTGCGCCGACGGCTTGACCACGCGCCGTGTCAACACGCGAAGCGCGGGCGAGTGGGCACAAACACATATCGGCGATCCCGGCGGACAGACACAAGTGGCGCTTTGCAGCTTGAAGAACGACTTGACGGCGCGATCTTCGAGCGAGTGATAGCTGATGACCACGATCCGTCCCCCGACCTTGACACGGTCGATTATTCCGTCGAGAAAACGGTCGAGCATCCCCAGTTCGTCGTTGACGTGGATCCTCACCGCCTGGAATACGCGGCTCAGTTCTCCGACGGATGCCGTCGGCCCCAGGGCCCTCTCCACGGCGGCCCGAAGGCCGGCGGTCGTGTCCAGTTCTCCCGCAATGGCGGCGTTCTTGATCCAGCGTGCGATGCGCCTGGCCCGCCGGACCTCGCCGTTGCGTCGCAACGTCACGGCAATTTCCGCTTCGTCCGTTGATTCCAGCCACTCGCGGGCGGTGGTACCCGTCCGGTCCATCCTCATATCGAGCAGGCCCGCCAACGAATGGCTGAAGCCTCGCTCCGGGCGGTCCAGCTGCATGCTCGAAACGCCGAGGTCGAGCAAAACGCCGTCGACGCGCTCCCCGTCCTCGAGGGCCGCGGAAAAATCGGAAAAGACACCGTGGACCAGCCTGACCCGGTCACCAAACCGGGCCAGGCGGTCCCCGGCGAGGCGGAGCGCCGTGGGGTCTCGATCGACACCGATCAGCCGCACACCGGAGTGGCGGCTGAGTAGTTCTTCGGCATGGCCGCCCGCGCCGACCGTGCCGTCTAATATCAGTCCGGGATGTTCGTGAAGAAGATAATCGAGGACCTCTGAAACCATGACTGGAGTGTGCTGCATGGCCCTTTCCCTGCCGTTCGCCGGAAGCGGATCCAGAGTGGTTTCCCCGCTCGCGTTAACCCACCCGGCGTATTCCCGTACGCTTGTCCCCATCAGAAGAGTTGATCATTGATCTCGTTGAACGACCTCAGCATGTCATTGTATTTCTGTTCGACGGATTCCCTGTTCCAGATCTCGACGTAGGTGCCCATATTGACCACGACCACCTCCTGCTCGAAACCGCATCTCTCTCGTATGGTCTGCGGAATCACGACCCGCCCCTGGCCGTCGGCGGTCACCTCGACGGTCGACAACCGGATGAGCCGGTAGAACTCCCTCTTGGCGTTGCTCGGAGGAAGCGCCTCCACCTGCTTCTGGTAATCCCGCCATTGACCCTTTGTCCGCACTTCGAGGACACGGGGCGCATTGGGGTTGATGAACACAAAGAGAGGGTCGCCCTTTTTGAGCTTCCCGCCCGTGCGTACATCCTTCGGCAGCTGCAGTCGTCCGCGCTGGTCGATGGAATGAAGGTATTTGTCGTCGAAATAGTTCATTCAACTATTTAGGAAAAATTCTATCTTTGTTTCGATTTAGCGAGAGAATTAGGGTTCAGCCACCATGAATAGCCGGATACTAGAGTATATTAGGGAATCCGGTCAAGAAAAAAGTTGGTTTCAGGGTCGGAAATATTGGAGTCCAGGACGCAAACATCCTAACTCCCTTGAATCTGACGGGTTTAACGATGCGGGAAGGTCAGCTTTTGCGCGCCGTGAAGCAGGAAGTCGCCGCGAGGCGCCGCACTCCAGGGATGGTCTCCCCGAGACGCTCGGCAACGGCGGCGGCCGGGTACGCCCAGTCCGGTGTGTTCTTGAGCATGAACAGAAAGTGGGTCACCGATATCGACTCGAAGCCGGCGTTCTCGAGGAAACCGCTGATCGCGTCGTCGGGCAGAGGATGGTGGTAACTGTAGGGGTGGTAATCGTCCCTCGCCGTCCCCTCCTCGGGGTAACACATGGTCGGCAGACGTTCGCGCAGCCAGCGCCGCCGGCTCGTGAAGCGCTTGAAACGTTCGACGAGGCTCTGGTAGTTGGGGGTCGACAGGACGATGGCACCGCCGGGACGAAGAACACGGAAACACTCGGCCAGCGCCGCCGGCCGGTCGTCCAGGACAATGTGCTCGAGAGTTTCAACCATGGTGACGACGTCGAATGTTCCGTCGTAAAACGGGAGGCAGGCCGCGTCGGCCCCGGCGGCAACGAAACGGATGTCGTTTTCCCGGGCGATCCTCCCGCCGACCTCGAACTGGTCGACAACCAGGTCCATACCAGTAGCTTCGAATCCGAGGCCGACCAGCGCCATCACGTTGAAACCCCACGCCGATCCCACATCGAGCAGTTTCGGAACCGGCTCGCTGCCGCCAGGCAGAGACATGGAGACGGCGCGGTCGTCGACTTCCTGGAAACGGCGCAACATCATGTGCCGCCGGGCCCGCGTTCCCAGGTACCAGTACCGGAGCAGATCGGGCATCTCCTCGCGGGCCAGGTCGGCGGGCATGCGCAGCTCGGGGAATCCGCCTGGCGTCTTCATCGCTGTGGGACCAGACGGTAAAGGGTGTAAAAGTACGGCCCCGGCTTCCGAATGCCGAGGTTACGGACCTTCGTCTGGTAGACGCGCTCGAAACTCAGACCGGACATGACACGCCCCTCGAAGCGGTCGGGCTCCAGGGCGCGGTCGACGAACAGGTCGACGTGCGGATAGCCCTCCAGGTCGAGGAAGAGCCCGCGCTGGATGATGTCCTCGTAACTGTGACGGGCCCGCAACTCGCCGGTCGCGG
>CBDVDJ010000179.1:0-6196 GCA_965372695.1 uncultured bacterium | reverse complement strand
CTTTTCGGCCGCTTCGAACGTGATTCTGTCGAATCCGTCGAGACGGTGTTTATCCGGCCGCAGGGTCACGGTCAGGTCGTGGTGGCTGATGTCGAGCGAGGTGTCTTCGGCGCCGGCGTGGACCGCCGCCGTCAGCACGATCAAAAGAAAGGCCGCGGGAAGAAGCGGGGAGGATAAGGCAATTTTCATCGTCTGCCTCGAGGTCGGATCGTTCTTTTTTGACAGCACCGGTTCCCGGTGATACGATACACGGTATGAAACAATACCCCAAGTTCAAAGAGTGGATCGTCGAGCTGCTGCGGCGGGCCTCGACCGATCTTCCCGAAGACGTGGTAGCGGCCCTCGAGCGGGGCCGGGACGATGAAGAGCCCGGTTCCGCCGCCCGGAATGTATTTGGCGCCATCCTGAACAACGTCGAAATCGCCCGCGCGAAGTCCACGCCTCTTTGCCAGGACACCGGCACGAACATCTTCTACATCTATCATCCCCTGGGGTTGTCGACGCGGGAGATGACAGAGGACATCGTCGAGGCGACAAAGATCGCCGTGGAGAAGTGCTATCTCAGACCCAACTCGGTCGACTCTGTCACGGGCAGAAACTCCGGAACGAATATCGGCCCGGGTCACCCGTCGCTGCACTTCCACGAATGGGACAGCGACGAAGTCCGGGTGCGTGTGATGCTCAAGGGTGGCGGATGTGAGAATGTAGGCGCGCAATACGCTCTACCCTACGCCGCGCTCGGCGCCGGACGAGACCTCGAGGGAGTGGAGATAGCGATCCTCGACGCGATCAACAACGCCCAGGGAAGGGGCTGTGGCCCCGGCATCATCGGCGCCTGCTTCGGCGGCGACCGCGCCGGATCGCTCCAGGCCGCCAAGGAGCAACACTTCCGCAAACTCGACGACACCAACCCCGACCCCGAACTGGCCGCGCTGGAACAGCGTCTCAGCGACAAGTCGAACCGGTTGCTGATCGGACCGATGGGATTCGGCGGCAAGACCACCACCCTCGCAGTCAAAGTCACCAGCCTCAACCGGCTGCCCGCTTCGTTCTTCGTGTCGGTCTCCTATATGTGCTGGGAGTGCCGCCGCCGCGACATGTGGGTTCGGAATGGAGAGATGACCATTGATTAATATCGAACTACCCGTCGGCGCCGACAAGATCGCCGAGTTGAAAGTGGGCGACCTCGTCTCGATCAGCGGTGTCATGGTCACCGCGCGCGACGCGGCCCACAAATACCTGATCGAAAATTACATCGACCGCGAACCACCGGCGGAAGAAAAAGCGACCGCCGACAAGATAGTGCCGATTCTCGAGGACGGGATCATCTACCACTGCGGCCCCGTCGTCGAGCAGGACGACGCCGGCAAATGGCATTTCATCGCCGCCGGTCCGACGACGTCGATCCGCGAGGAACCCTACGAGGCAGCCATTATCGGGCACTTTGGCGTGCGTGGCGTGATCGGCAAAGGCGGCATGGGAGCAAAGACGCTGGCCGCGTGCAGGGAGCACAAGGCCGTCTACCTCCACGCCGTCGGCGGCGCCGCCAGCCTGCTGGCCACTTACGTCGTCGAGGTCCTCGACGTGCTGAAAGCCGAGGAATTCGGCCTGCCCGAGGCCTTCTGGGTGATCCGAGTCGACGGCTTCAACGCCGTCGTCACGATGGACAGCCACGGCAACAGCCTCCACAAAGACGTCCAGGACAAATCAGAGGGCGCCTTCGACGGTCTCATCAAGGAGATCAAGGACGGCAAGTAGCCGATCCGACGGCAGCTTTACCGTCTGCCTGCCGCGTTGTGAATCAATCGGGCTGTTCAGCTTCGATATTTCGCCGGACCACTGACGCGTTCCGCCTCATCCCCTCCGCCCGGCACCTGCGGATCGCGCTGTTTTCTGTCTTCTCCAGAAATTCACCGTCCGAAATCGTTTCGAGTTCGTCGAGGGGCATATCGATCAGCGGGCTCCGGTCCGCGCGGTCGAACGCGGTCGATCTCGTAGCGACTTTGTTGAACGGGCAGACGCTCTGACACCGGTCGCAACCGTAGACGTTCACGCCGAGCCTCCGGCCCAGACGATCCGGAATTTCTCCTCGTTCTTCTATCGTCAGGTAAGATATGCACTTACGAGCGTCGACAACGAACGGCTCGTCCAGCGCGCCGGTGGGGCAGGAGTCGATGCATCGGGTACAGTTCCCGCAGAGAGTCGTCAGCGGACGGTCGGGACGGAGGTCGAGGTCGGTCACGAGTTCGCCGAGAAATATCCACGACCCGAACCGGGGCGAGATCACGCTGGAGTTCTTGCCCAGCCAGCCGATCCCGGCGCGGATCGCCATTGCGCGGTCGGACACGGGACGAATGTCAGCGCACGCCACGGAACGCATTTCCGGATACTGTTCCTTCAAACGGCGCTCGAAACGAGCGAGCATTTCATCCATGACGTCGTGATAGTCCCGGCCGTGGACGTAGATTGAAAATACTCCCCGACCGTCGGCGCCGTCGGCGTCGCGTTGCTGTTTCTCCTCGTCCTGATAGTAATTCAGGCCGACACAGATCGCCGACCGGGCCCCTTCGAGCAGCGTCGCAATGTCCCGACGCTTTTCGCCATGACGGACGAGCCACGACATGCCCGCATGCATTCCCGCACCGAGCCAGCTATCGAAGACTTCGTTGGACCTTGCGTGCGGCGAGACGCCTGCGATGCCGGACAGCGAAAACCCGACTTCCAGAGCAACTGACTTGACGGTATCCTCGCGCGTTGGCCCCATCGTCCAGCCGCCGTTGGGCGTCCTTTACTTTTTGTCCGAAGAATCTTTTTCGTCGCCGGATTCATCGGATTCGGAGAGTTGACTGTGGATCTCGCGCAGGCGCTGGTCGACGGCATCGTGAACCGAATTTTTTCCGAACCCGCCTTTCTTCCTGCGTTTTCCCGCTTTCTGTCCGGTGAGGATTTCGATTCCCTCATCGATCGTCTTTACCGCATACACGTGGAACCTGCCCGCTTCGATGGCCGCCACTACGTCCTCTCGTAACATCACGTCGACCTTGTTACGCGCAGGGATCATGACTCCCTGGTTTCCCGTCAATCCGGCGAACTTGCAGACTTCAAAGAAGCCCTCAATCTTGTCGTTCACGCCGCCAATCGGCTGGATTTCGCCCTTCTGATTCACCGATCCGGTGACGGCGATGTCCTGGCGGAGCGGAATATCCGACAGGCTCGACAGAAGCGCGTAAATCTCGGCCGAAGACGCGCTGTCACCGTCGATACCGGAGTACGACTGTTCGAACACGATGCTGGCGTTCATGGTGACGGGCTTGTCCTGCGCGTACACCCGCCGGATGTACCCGTCGAGAATCAGCATCGCCTTGTTGAATGTCCGCCCGCTCAAGTCCGCTTCCCGCTCGACATTAATGACCCCGGCGCGACCGACCCCCGTTTCCACCGTTATTCGCGCGGGCCGCCCGAACGTATAGTCACCCAGGTCATAGACGGTTAACGCGTTGACCTGACCTGCCTTGCTGCCGACGACGTCGAGGAGGATCGTGCCGTCCGAGAACATTTCCTGGAGCTTGTCCTCGTAGAGGCTCACCCGGCGTACGCGTTCACAAATCGCCCGGGTCACGTGCCGGTCGCGGACCGTCCTCGACCGGTCTTTTCCGGCCCAATAACTCGCCTCCCGGATGACGTCACCGATGTCGCTGAAGCGCGTGGAAATCTTGTCCTTCCTTGTCGCCAGACGTACCCCTTCTTCGATCAACAGCGCCGCCCCGGTTTTGTGAAAGGGCAATAACTTCTCTTCGGCGGTCAAGTTGCGTATGAACTGGCAGTACTTCTTGATGTTTCTTTTCTGGTTCGGCATGACACGATCGAACTCAGCCTTGACCTTGAATATCTTGCCGAAGTCTTCGTCGAATTCGTACAGGACCTGATACGAATACGCGTCTCCGATCAGAACGATCTTGACGTCGAGATCTATGGGTTCCGGCTTGAGCGCCGCGATCGGCACGAGCAGCAGAGAGTCGAATCCTCGAATGGTGAGTTTCTTGTGCTTGAGAGTTCGTTTCAGCGTCGTCCACACGTGCGGTTCTTCCAGCACGTCGTTCAGGTTGAGAACCAGGTATCCGCCGTTTGCGCGAAGCACCGACCCCGCCCGTATTGCGGTAAAGTCAGCGAAGTACTCGCCATCGGCGTCCACGCTGCGTTCGATGGTGCCGAACAGGTTGACGAACGTCGGAGCCGTTTCGATGATCACGGGAGCTTTTTGAGTCTTCGAATTGTCCACCAGCAGATTGACCTCGAACGGCAGAAAGTCCTCGATGTAAGTTTCGGTCTCTTCGTTGGGCTCGCCAAGGTGGAAAATGGCGAGGTTGTCCATGATGTAGTCAAAGAGGCCGTCGAGATAGAAATCGATCTTCTCGTTGGGAAACGCCTTTCGCACTTCGCCCAGCGTGATTTCCACCATCGGCCGTACGTGTTCCCGCTCGATTTCGTTCATGCGGTCGGTTAATTCGCGCTGCAGATCGCGGGCGATCCCGACGACCTCTTCGAGCCTGGACATCAACATGGGATAGTTTTTCTGGATCTTCTGGTAGTCCCCATGCCCCAGCTTGTCCTTCGCCACCAGGCCGGGCAGGGCTTCCATATTGACGACCTCGCCGGCAACGACCGGCGCGATCTCGGGGCGCGTGAACGGTCCGTACTCCACCTCGACAAGCGAAAACCCGCGTTCGTTGACCTCGCGCTCGAATTTCTGTGTCACCTGCGCTTTGCGCGATTTGAGGTCCTCGATGATTTCTGTCTGCCTCCTCTTGAACTTCTCGTTCCTGAGCGCCAGCGGAATATAGTCCTGGATCAAACTGAAGACCTCGTCCAGTTCCGCCTTGAATTTCTTCCCCCTGCCGCCGTCAAGCTCCACACACACCGGGCTGTCGGGAAAATCGAAATTGTAGATGTAGCAAATGTCCTTGAGGTCGGGTTTTTCCCGGTCCATGCTTTTGAGCAGGCGTTCGATCGCGGTGGACTTGCCCGTACCGGTGAGACCCGAGACGTAGATATTGTACCCGGGGCTGCGGATCTCGAGTCCAAGCCGGATCGCATCGAGCGCGCGGTCCTGTCCGATGATATGCGGCCGGCACTTGATGTCGTCGGTCGTCTCGAACCCCAGCGTTTCCGGATCGCAATACCAGCGGAGGTCTTTTTTCTTCAACGCGTATTTTGATTGGTCCGTCATGTGTGACGCATCCTCCCGAACGATCTAATATTCTTAATTCTAAAGGGTTAGTGCATTGTACCCGCCCGCGGCGGCGGGTGTCAAGACGGGGCCTAGTCGAGTTCGAAGAGGTCGCGCCAGTCGACGTCCTCTTCCAGCGGCGGCTGATCGGCCTTTACCATATAGAAGCGGTCCATTGCGAGGATATCCATGTTGGTGCGCATGAAACAGAGGTAGCCGTCCTGGGGGGTGCACACGATCGGCTCTCCGCGGACATTGAACGAGGTATTGATGATCACGCCGCACCCCGTCTTGTCCTCGAAACGCTTGATGAGGTCGTAATAGAGCCGATTGGCGCCGCGCGATACGCTCTGGATACGAGCCGAACCGTCGACGTGGGTAACCGATGGAATAGTCCGGTTGTCTTCGCGAACCTGGGCCACAAGCAGCATGTATGGGGTCGGTTGATCGAGTTCGAAGTAGTCGCTGATTCTGTCCTCGAGAACCGTCGGGGCAAACGGCCTGAAGCTCTCACGAAACTTGATCTTCATATTGACGACGTCTTTGTTCTCCGGGTTACGCGCGTCGGCCAGAATCGACCGGTTGCCCAGCGCCCGCGGTCCGAACTCCATGCGTCCCTGAAACCAGCCGATGACCTTCTGGTCGTTGATCGCATCGGCGGTCTGGTCGAGAAGTTCGTCCTCCTCCAGTTCCTTGTAAACAGCACCGGTCTTGTCGAGGAACCGGCGTATCTCATCGGTTGAGTATTCCGGCCCCAGGTAGGCGTGATCCCACGTGTACGTGCGCGGGTTGTCCATGACGGTGTTGTAGAGGTAGGTCGCCACGCCGACCGCACCGCCCGCGTCGCCGGCGGCGGGCTGAATGAAGATCTCATCGAACGGGCACTGGCGAAGCACCTTGCCGTTGGCCACGCAATTGAGCGCCACGCCACCGGCCATGCAGAGGTTTCTGCTCCCGGTCAACTCGTGC
>CBDVDJ010000178.1:0-6264 GCA_965372695.1 uncultured bacterium | reverse complement strand
GAACCATCGTCGCGTGGGGTTCCAACAGAGTGGATCAATGCGAAATTCCCGCGCCCAATGACAATTTCGTGGCCGTCGCCGCGGGCAGGTATCACAACCTCGGTGTGAAGACCGACGGAACCATAGCCGCCTGGGGATTCAACCACGCAGGTCAGTGTGATGTGCCCGCGCCCAACCAGGACTTCGTTGCCGCCGCCGCCGGAGATGCACACAGCCTCGGCCTCAAGGCCGACGGGACCATCGTTGCCTGGGGACAGAACACCGCCGGCCAATGCAGCGTCCCTTTGCCCAATCACGGCTTCACCGCACTCGCTGCGGGAAATTGGCACAGCGTCGGTCTCCGGTCCGACGGAACGGTCGTCGCGTGGGGACGGAATTACGAACACCAGTGCGAAATGCCGGCGCTCAACGAGCGCTTCATCGCCATCGCCGCGTGCGGAAACAACAGCCTTGGAGTGAGGGCGCCGGTCGCAACCGCCGTCGAGGAACCCGGCCTCGATGATGTTCCCGGCGCCGAGGCGCTGACAATACTGTCGATTACCCCCAACCCCTTCAATCCGTCGACGACGATACTGTTCGAGACGGCTACCCCGGATCGGGTGACCATGGAAATCTACGACGTGAGCGGCCGGCGGGTCGCGACCGTGCCCCTCGGAATCGTGGAACCCGGCCGGCACTCGGCGCGGTGGGACGGGCGAGACACGCGCGGCCTCGGCGTCGCTTCGGGCGTCTACTTCGTGCGCCTGCGCGGCGACAGAGGGGAATCCCACACGGTGAAAGCCGTCGTGATCAGATGATCCGTCGAACGATCTGTACGCTGGTGTGTACCCGGAGTATACTGCAGCGGGGAGGGAACCCATGGAATCAGAAAAGACTCTGCAAGCCGCGCCGCGAAACATGTTCGTGGCGTTTTTGCTTTCCGTTCTCGTGCCCGGGCTCGGGCAGCTCTACAACGGCCAGGCGCGCAAGGGGATCATCTTCTTCGCCGCGATCCCGATCATGATCGCCGTGACCATCGTCACCGGAATCGAACTCTACTTCTGGGGATTCTGTCTGATGCTCGGCGGGATGCTCGTCTTTCGTTTGTTCGTGATCGTGGACGCCATCGTCGTGGCGCGTCGCCGCCGCGACTACGTTCCGCGCCGCTACAACCGGCCCATCCTCTACGTCGTCATCGTCCTGGTCGTCGCTGCGGCCGTCAACATCGTCGACTTCCGTGCGATGCTCGGCGTGAGCGCTTTCCGCGTGCCCAGCGAGAGCAGCAAGCCCGCGCTCGAAGCCGGCGATTTCATCATGGCCCAGCTCGACCCCGACCACGAGATGGAACCAGAACGCGGAGAGATCTGGGTGTTTCTCAATCCCGGCGACCTGAAGACCCACTTCATCAAGCGCGTTGTCGGTTTTCCCGGTGAAACCGTCGAGCTTCACGATGGCACACTCTATATAAACGGTGAACTCCGCACCGAGCCGTGGGCCGACTATGCCGGCCGCGGAGTCCTCATCCTCAATTCACATCAGGGACCATACGAAGTGCCCGAGGGACGACTCTTCATGCTCGGCGACAACATCTCCAACTCCATGGACAGCCGCAGTTTCGGCGCGGTGGAGGCTGAATTGCTAATCGGGAAGGCCCTGTACATCTATATATCGCTCGATCTCGAGCGGCCCGGAGTCGGTGTGCGCTGGTCGCGGATCGGAACGGACCTGCGGCCGTAGAGCTGGATCCAGGTTCAACTTGCTGCTACCGCTTAAGATGCCTGAACCTCACCGATATATACCCGAAAGGGTATAGTCATCAAAAATAATACTTGTTATTGTACCCGATAGGGTATAACTTAGTCGTGTAGCAATAAAACTATACCCGTAAGGGTATAGTAATCTTATAGGAAAAGCGCACTATACCCGATAAGGTATAATAATGAGCGATAAGCTGGTTGTATTCGTCAAACGGCGCCGGAAGCAACTGGGGTTGACGCAGGCAGATCTGGCGGACAGGGCCGGTGTGGGATTGCGGTTTGTCCGGGATCTGGAGCAGGGCAAGGAGAGCCTCCGGATGGACAAGGTCAACCAGGTCCTGGCGCTGTTTGGTTCGACGCTGGCGCCGGTTCCCATCGAGAGGGCGGAATAAATGAGACGCGAGGGAACCGTTTTATGGATCGGCAGGGCCGCCGGGTCGCTCACCGAACAGGACGAGGGTTACGTGTTCGAGTACTTCGATTCGTGGTTGGGCGATCCCGGCGCGTGCGCTGTCAGTCTCACTCTGCCGTTGAGGAAGGGACCATTTGTCAGCAACACGATGTTCGCCTTCTTCGACGGCTTGATTCCCGAAGGGTGGCTGCTCGACGTCGCGGCAGAGACCTGGAAACTCGATCCGCGCGATCGCATGGGACTCCTGCTCGCGTGCTGCCGGGATTGTATCGGCGCCGTCTCGGTGGTTCCGGCAGAGGAAACAGAACGATGACGGGATCAAACAAATGCCGGGTGTGCTGTCAGCCGCTGGACGAAAACCACAACCGGTATCATCCCCGGTGCAGCAAGTACCTGTTCGAGCAGACAACGGCGCCCGAGCTGCCCTATACCTATGACGAGCTGAAAGACCTGGCCACAGAAGTCGTTCGCAGCCGGATCACGATTCCCGGCGTGCAGGCGAAACTGTCTCTGCACCTCGACAGAGCTCTCAAGAAAAGCAGCCGCCTGACGATCGTCGGTCTCTGGGGCAGGTTCATACTGAAACCCCCGCTGGAAGCCTACCCGCATATGCCCGAAACAGAGCACCTCACCATGCGCCTGGCCGGGCTGTTCGGGATCGACACGGTCCCGCACGGACTCATCCCGCTGAAGTCCGGCGAAACGGCGTATATCACGCGCCGGATCGACCGCCTGTCCGACGGCGGCAAGGTGCACATGGAGGACATGTGCCAGTTGGCCGGGCGGTTGACCGAGGACAAGTACCGCGGCTCGATGGAGCAGATCGGAAAAATCATCAAGAAGTTTGCCAGCAACCCGTTGTTCGATTCGATCCGTTTTCTGGAGGTTGCGCTGTTCTCGTTCCTGACTGGCAACGCCGACATGCACCTGAAGAACTTTTCGCTCATCTATCCCGTCGACGGGATGGTTAATTTGTCCGCCGCGTACGACATGGTGGCGACGCGCCTGTTGATCCCGGAAAAGGACGACCCGGAAGAGATGGCGCTCACTTTGAACGGAAAGAAAAACAACCTCACCTGCGAGGATTTTCGGGAGCTGGCCGCACGCCTCGGGCTGAATGAACGCCAGACGGACAATGTGCTCGCCCGTTTCTCGAACGCGATTCCCGCGATGGCGCCGATGATCGACGGCGGGTTCCTGCCGCAGCAGCAGAAGTCCCGTTTCAGGGAGCTCGTCGCCGAACGCGCCGAACGGTTGCGCCTGGCATAGGCCGGACGCATCTGCCCTGGGATCGACGGATAATCACTGCCCGGCGTTCGACATAAAACCGTATATCCATACTGGTTTACGGCGATCGGGAATACTGATATTATAAAAAATGACATCTGGATCAAAAGGTGCCGCACGTCGTCCTTTGCAGACATTCAAGGGGAGGAAGCTCTGATGAGATCACAACGCTCCCGACGGGAGCGGAGTATTGCCCGGGGATTTTTCTTCAACCACTGGATTTTATAATGTTGCTTAAAAGATCTTGTCTTGTGGCCGCGCTTCTCTGTATTTGCTCGAGCGCGTGGGTGGGAGCCGAAGAGGATAGTTGGAACACGGACGTGGTGGGGAGGTGGATCGGGGGTGCGTGCGTCGAGGTGGTCGTGAAGGACTCCATCGCCTATTGCGGCGTACCGGGCGGCGTCATCGTCTTCGACTGCGGTGATCCGACTTCGCCGGTGGAGCTTGCCAGCCTGGCGCTACCCGGTGGAGCCTCGGGTAAAGTTTTGGCCATCAAAGGTCAGTACCTCTACGTATCCGACGGATACTCGGGTCTTCGGATCGTAAACATCTCCGACCCGGCGAGCCCGATCGAGGTCGGTTTTTACGACACGGAGAACTACGTGCAGGGCGTCGACGTGAGCGGCGACTACGCGTTTGTCGGTGAGCACTATGCCGGTGGTCTGAGGGTGATTGACGTCTCCAACCCTGCGGCGCCCGTGGCGTTCGGATATGGCGATGTCACGCATCATCCAAGCGACGTCATTATAGTGGGTCAGTACGCCTACGTGGCGGGAGTAGGCGGTGGCCTTCGCGTGATGAACATTTCCAATCCGGTGACGCCTGTGGAGGTGGGAGCTTACAATACGGACGGTAGCTACGGCCTTGGCCTGACGGTGGCGGGAGACCATGTGTATCTCGCGGCTTTCACCGACGGTCTTCGCGTGATCGATGTATCCGACCCGACAACGCCGTTGGAAGTGGGCGGTTATGACACGCCGTTTCTCGCGTACGACGTCTGCTTGAATGGTAATTACGCCTACATCGCGGATGTCAGCTCCTTTCGCGTCGCCGACATTACCGACCCGACGGACCCCCAGCACGTGACATCTCTCAGTTCGAGCAAAGGGTTGGAGGGTGTGGTGGTGAGCGGCGACATCGCCTACGTGGCCCAGACACACGGCGGACTCAAACTGTTGGACGTGTCCAACCCCGCCGCTCCCGAGTTGATCGGTGGCCACGCCACGGGAGACATCGCCGTTGACGTAGCGGTGAGCGGCAACTACGCCTATGTTGCTGACTTAAATGAAGGCCTGTGGGTGCTCGACATTTCCGACCCGGCCAGGCCCCTGGCGGTAAGTCATGACGACCAATACCGTGGACGCGACGTCACTGTGAGAGAACCCTACGCCTATTTCGTTGATTCCTCGGACCTCAAGGTGATCGACATTTCCAATCCCGCGAATCCCACGGAAGTGGGTTCTTACGATATGTGGGAAGACGTAATTGGAGTGGACGTAAGTGGTGACTATGCCTATGTGGCCAACAGATTCGACGGGCTTCGGGTGATCGACGTCTCCACTCCGTCAAATCCGCACGAAGTCGGCTTCTACGATACGCACCCTGTTTACGGCGTCGCGGTGAGCGGCAACCATGCTTATGTGGCGTGTGACAGTTCGGGCCTTCTAGTGATCGATATCTCCACCGCGAACGATCCCCGGGAGGTCGGCTTCTACGATACGGCCGGGAGAACGAGTGGCGTCGCGGTGAGCGGCGACTACGCCTACGCGGTGGAAGGGGATGACGGGCTCCGCATAATTGATATCTCGGATCCGACGACGCCTTTTGAAACGGGTTATTATGATTCCGGAGACTTCTTGGCCTTGGATGTGGTCGTGATCGGCAACCACGCATACGTAGCGTACGGCTGGGCCGGACTTCGGGTGATCGACGTCTCCGACCCGACGGCGCCGGTCGAGGTGGCGTTCTACGATACCAGCGGGAAAGCGCTCGGCGTCACCGTTGTGGGCGACCACGTCTATGTGGCCGACAGGGGGACCGGTGTTTACATCATCGAGTACTCGCCGGTGACACCAACTCTCCTTCAGTCTTTGTGGGTCAAAGCGTCTCCGGGAGAGATTCGTATTGTCTGGGAGGTCGAGGAAGACCGAGACATCGACGGCTACCTCCTTGATCGCCGATTGGTGGACCGGGACTCCTGGCAGCGGATCACGCCGTCTTTGATTCCCGCCGACGGGAAGAGCCGCTACGAGTTTGTCGATCGTGGCGTACGAGAGGGAGAAAGGTACATCTACCAGCTCTCGGCGCTCACTCGTGACGGAGACGAGAGAGTCCTCGGTCAGGAAGAGGCGATGACCCCTGCGCCGGCGCAGCTCTCCCTCGAGCAGAACGTTCCCAATCCTTTCAATCCCGATACGGCGATTCGGTTCTCCCTTCCCGAAGCGGCCATGGTGGATATTTCCATTTTCAATGCCGAGGGACGCCGCGTCGCGACGGTTTTCAACGGACTCCTGGATGCCGGCGTGTGGACACGGCGCTGGAACGGGATCAATGACCAGGGCCAACCGGTGAGCTCGGGCGTGTACATGTATCGACTTCGCGCGGGCAAGCAGACGATCACACGCAAGATGGTACTGTTGCGGTAGTGGACAGCTGACTATATAATCAAGCGTCACGTTAATTCCGGCAACACAGCGCACGGATTACGGAGGATGTCTGGCTTTGATTGGCAAAACCATCTCTCATTACAAGATCCTCGGTAAACTCGGGGAAGGAGGGATGGGTGTTGTCTACAAGGCCGAGGACACAAGGCTCAAACGCACCGTCGCT
>CBDVDJ010000177.1:0-6271 GCA_965372695.1 uncultured bacterium | reverse complement strand
CGCCGCCGACGTCAACCTGCTCGCGTTCAGCGCGGTGCCGATCGGGCCGGAGAATACCCAGCTGGTGTTGTTTCCCAAAAGCATCGATTCGCTGGCGCGCGGCGCCGAAAAAGCGGGATTCGTGTTGAGCGGGCCCAGCAGGGCGTTTCTTATCCAGGGTGACGATCACCTCGGCGCCCTGGTCGCAATACACGAAAAGCTCAGCGAGTCCGGAATCAATGTTTACGCATCCACCGGAGTCGCCGACGGCAAGGGTGGATTCGGATACATCATGTACGTCAAGGGCGACCAGTTCGACGACGCCGCCCGCGTGCTGGATCTTTGATCCAGGCCGTTCACCAGGCGATCATTCGGCTGCAGGACTCGTTTGACTCGGGCCCGCGATCGGCCGTATCATCTCGCGCGCTACCCGAACCGACTGGAGGTGCCGGATGAAGCGGGTCACCGGAATCGGAGGGGTGTTCTTCAAATCGGAGCAACCCGAAAAACTCAAGAAATGGTACTGGGAACACCTTGGCGTCACTCCCGACGACGAGGGTTACGTGTCTTTTGAATGGCGCGACAAGGAAGATCCCGACCGGGTGGGGATGACGGCGTGGGAAGTGTTCAAGGCGGACACCGACTACTTCGACCGGAGCAAATCTCCATTCATGATCAACTACCGCGTGGAAAACCTGAAAGAACTGCTCGATCTGCTGCGCGAAGAAGGGGTCGAGGTGGAAGACAAGATCGAGGAGGCGTCATTCGGCAAATTCGGCTGGATCTACGACCCCGACGGTAGCAAGATCGAGCTCTGGGAGCCGCCGGAAGAATAACCGGACACGAATGACGCAAGTCGTTGTTGCCGGGTGACCTGTAAAAACTCCTGATTTCTCTCTTGACGGCACGGCGGGGGACGTCTACTGTTCCGCCCGGTCAATAGATTGTCGATGTCCTTTTAAGGTGACCCCGCGAGGTCAGCAAGGGAGCCGATGAAGCGAAGCGTGTTCGATTGCCGATGCGCCTGCCGGGTTGCGGGCGACATAACTGCGGCAGTTATGCCTTTCCTCATTTGAGAGGAAGGGTATTTTTTTTGATCCCTTTCAAGTGAGGAGCGCCGGACACAATGACGAGCCCATTCGAAAGACCGCGAGGGCGGATGGTCCTCTCGGACGGAACGTGTTTCGAAGGCTATCTCACCGGGGCGGGCCCCTTGCCCGTGTGCGGTGAAGTCGTCTTCAATACGTCGATGACCGGCTATCAGGAAGTGATCACCGATCCGTCTTACGCGGGCCAGATCGTGGTGATGACGTACCCGCAGATCGGCAACTACGGCGCCAATCCTGACGACAACGAAAGCCAGGGTTGTGCGGCGCGGGGTCTCGTGGTGAGGGAACTGTCGCCGTTCTTTTCTCCGGGGCCGGGACGCGTGTCCCTCGAATCGTTCATGAAGACGTCGAACCTGCCCGGCCTCACGGGGATCGACACCCGGGCGGTGACCCGGCATATTCGATCGCTCGGCGCCGTGGTGGCCGCTATCGGCGGGGAGGACTGCAGCGAGGAAGAACTCATGGACCTGGCCCGGCGGCATTCGTTCAGCAGCGGCGAATCGCTCGTCGCCGGCGTGTCGGGATCGCCCGTCAATGACGAAGCCGTCAGTGACGCAACCGTCAGTGACGAAACCGTCAGTGACGAAACCGTCGGCGGATCGGGGCGAGCCGCCGTCGTGGACCTCGGCGTCAAGCAGAGCATACTCGATGCGGTACGCGCGCTCGGAGTGGCGACGGACGTGTTCGGCGCTTCGTTCGACGCCGACGAGATTCTGGCTGCCGGGTACGACTTCGTCGTGCTTTCCAACGGCCCCGGCGACCCGGAGGACGTGCCGGGCGTCGTGGAGAACGTCCGGCGGCTGGCCGGTCGGGTCCCCTTGCTCGGGGTCTGTCTCGGCCACCAGGTCACCGCCCTGGCGCTGGGCGGGAGTACATACAAGTTGAAGTTCGGACATCACGGCGCCAACCAGCCCGTCGTCGACAGACGAAACAACCGGGTGTTCATTACGAGCCAGAATCACGGCTACGCGGTCGGCGACGACGTCGCCGAAAAAGCCGGCGTGGCGATTACCTTTGTCAATGCCAGCGACGGCACCGTCGAGGGATTCGCAGACGATGCACGGATGATCGAGTGTGTACAGTTTCATCCGGAAGCCTCGCCGGGTCCGCACGATACCGGTTTTATATTCAAAAGTTTCTACGAAAAAGCGAAAGGATGGCGACATGCCGCGGATGAATGACCTGCGAAGCGTAATGCTGATCGGCTCCGGTCCGATCGTGATCGGGCAGGGATGCGAGTTCGACTATTCCGGAACGCAGGCCGTGAGGGCCCTTCGCGAAGAAGGACTGCGTGTCGTCCTGATCAACAGCAATCCCGCGACGATCATGACGGATCCGGAAGTGGCGGACGCGACCTACATCGAACCCCTCACCTTCGACGCCTGCGCGGCTGTCGTAGAAAAGGAACGCGTCGACGCGATCCTTCCCACGCTCGGTGGCCAGACGGGGCTCAACCTCGCCATCGAACTCGCCGAGCGCGGTGTGCTGGAGCGTTACGGGGTGAAGCTGATCGGGGTCGACATCAAAGCCATCCGGCGCGCGGAAGACCGGCGCGAGTTCAAGAAGCTCGTCGGGGAAGCGGGCCTCGAAACGCCGAGAAGTGCGGTGGCGCATACGCTGGAGGAGGCGCTCGGCGTACTCGAAGAACTCGAACTCCCCGTGATCGTCCGGCCGTCGTTTACGCTCGGTGGCAGCGGCAGCGGTATGGCGCGCACTCGCGAACAATTCGTCAGCATTGTCGAATTTGGCTTGCAGAAATCGCCGGTCACGGAGGTGCTACTCGAGGAGTCGATCGAAGGGTGGAAGGAATTCGAACTGGAAGTGATGCGCGATTGCGAAGGAAACCAGGTGGTTGTGTGTTCCATAGAGAACCTCGACCCGATGGGTACGCACACGGGCGACAGCATTACCGTCGCGCCCGTGCAGACGCTCCGCGACAAAGACTACCAGAAGATGCGCGACGCCGCCTTTGAGATCATGAACCGGATCGGCATATGGGGAGGGGCGAACGTCCAGTTTGCTCTGGAGCCGGGCGGCGGGCGGCTCGCCGTTATCGAGATGAACCCCCGCGTGTCGCGTTCGAGCGCGCTGGCGAGCAAGGCCACCGGTTATCCCATCGCCAAGGTGGCGGCAAAACTCGCCCTCGGTTACACGCTGGCCGAACTGCCCAACGACATCGTAGGCACGATACCCGCCGCTTTCGAGCCCGCGCTGGACTACGTAGTGGTCAAGGTGCCGCGGTGGAACTTCGAGAAATTCCGGGGCGCGGTGGATGAACTGGGCTCGCAGATGAAATCCATCGGCGAGGTGATGGCGCTGGGGCGTACCTTCAACGAAGCGCTGCAGAAGGCGATGCGATCGCTCGAGTCCGGCTGGTCGGGCCTGGTTTCGAACGGCTTCACGGAGGACCCGGGTGGGGCGAACAGGGAAGCCATCGTCAGGAGCCTCTCCTCGTCGAACTCCGAGCGTCTCTTCGCGGTCAAGGCGGCTTACGCGACGGGGATGGACACAGACGAGATTCACCGGCTGTCGATGATCGATCCGTGGTTTCTGGAAAACATCCGTACGATCGTCGAGTTCGAACGGCGCGTAGCGGCCACCCCGTGGCCGGGGACGAGGGAACTCGTCCGCGAAGCGAAACGAAGCGGGTTCAGCGACCGGCAGCTCGCCGCGTTGTGGGGGCGGAAGGAGGAAGAGGTGACGGTTTTGCGCGAGATGCACGGGATCCGCCCCGCCGTCAAGATGGTCGATACGTGCGCGGGTGAATTCGAAGCGGCGACGCCTTACTACTACGTCACGTACGACGACGAGTGCGAAGCCCCCGCCCCCGGTCCCGACGGGCGGCGCAAGGTGATAATCCTCGGTAGCGGGCCCAACCGCATCGGACAGGGGATCGAATTCGACTATTGCTGTGTCCACGCCGCCATGGCGCTCGGCGACATCGGGGTCGAGTCGATCATGGTCAACTGCAACCCGGAGACGGTGAGTACGGATTTCGACGTTTCCGATCGCCTGTACTTCGAGCCGATCTCGTTCGAGCACGTGATGGCGATCGTGGAGAAGGAACGCCCCGACGGCGTTATCTGCCAGTTCGGAGGCCAGACGCCTCTCAAGCTCGTACACCGCCTGCACGAGCGCGGCGTCAACGTGCTGGGGACGAGCGTGGAGTCGATCGACCGCGCCGAGGACCGGGAACGGTGCAGCCGCCTGCTCACCGATCTGGGCATACGGCATCCCGAATGCGCTTTTGCGTCCTCGCCATCGTCGGCGCTGAAGGAGGCCGGCCGGCTGGGTTACCCGGTGCTGCTGCGGCCGCCGTACGTCCTGGGCGGCAAGTCGATGGAACTGGTGAGGAACGAGGAAGAGCTCCTGGCCAGCGTCGACGACGCCCTCGAAGCCAGTGGTGGTGGGGCGCTCATGCTGGACAAGTTTGTCGAGGGCGCTCTGGAGGTCGACGTGGACGCCGTGTGCGACGGGGAAAACGTCGCGATCGCCGGCGTGATGGAGCACATCGAGGAGGCCGGCATCCACTCGGGAGACTCGAGTTGTGTAATTCCACCCGTGAGTCTCGAGGACGATATCGTCCTCGCGCTGGAAGACGCCACGACGAGAATCGCGCGCGAGCTGCGGGTGCCGGGAATTATCAACGTCCAGTACGCCGACCAGGACGAGCGGATCTACTGTCTCGAAATCAACCCCCGCGCGTCCCGGACCGTTCCGTACGTGAGCAAGGCGACGGGAACGGCGTGGGTCAAACTGGCAACCCGCGCCTGTCTCGGAGAGAAGATCCAGGCGGAAGGGTACGGATCACGGCTGAGACCGGGCTACATGTCGGTCAAGGCCCCGGTGCTCCCCTTCGACAAATTTCCCGAGGTGGATTCGATCCTCGGTCCGGAGATGAGGTCGACGGGCGAAGTGATGGGTATCGGTGAAACGCTCGACGAGGCCTTCGTCAAGGCTCAGCTGGCGGCGGGGCACAGCATTCCCGAAGGGAGCCACGTTTTCCTCAGCGTGGCCAACCGATACAAGCTCAAGGTGATCTTTCCGGCCAAGGCGCTGCACCAGATGGGATACAGGGTGGTGTCCACGGGCGGCATGGCCCAGGTCCTGAGGTCGCACGGAGTGCCCTCGCGGGTGGTGCGGAAGATCTCGTCGGGCGAGCGCGAGATCCTCGACCTTATCGAGGACGGGACCATCCGGCTGGTGATCAACATGGCGGCGAGCAAAAAGGCGATCGACGACGAAAGGGAGATCCGGCTGGCCGCCAACAAGATGAAGATCCCGAGTATCACGACGCTGGCGGGGCTGAACGCCGTCGTGCTGGGACTGATGTCTATACAAAAAGGCAACATCCGCGTAAACTCGATCCAGGAGTACATCGGCACTCTGGGGGGGGCGAACGCCGCCCCGGAGACCGGAGAACAGAGAAACGTCGTCTGACGCGGAGTGAGGTATGCCGGAAGTCAGGTTGTCGGCGGTAGTCATCGCGCAGAATTGCGCGGCGGTAATAGAACGGTGTTTGTCGAGCCTGGAATTCGCCGACGAAATCGTCGTCGTCGACGGCCAGAGCCATGACGGGACACCGGATATCGCCCGGCGCATGGGTGCGCGCGTGGTGTCGAATGCATGGCCGGGTTTCGCCGCCCAGAAGCAGCTTGGAATCGAGGAGGCGGCGGGCGAGTGGGTGTTCCTCTGCGATACCGACGAGGAGGTTCCGCCCCGACTGGCGCGCGAGATCCGCGAGACGATCGCACAGTCGTCGGCGGTGGACGGGTACCGCGTGCGACGCAAAAACCAGTTCCTGGGTGAGTGGATACTCGTGGGGCCGTGGACGGACGACTTGGAACTGCGCCTTTTCAAGCGCGACCGGGGAAGAATGACGAGCACCTCGGTTCACGAAGGGGTTTTCGTCGAAGGCGCCGTCGGTACGCTGGCTCAAATACTTCACCACTACACCCATCCGACGATCGCCGAGAGTATCGACCGGCTCAACCGGTACACGACACTAGAGGCAGCCGACCGCGTGAAGCGGCGGCGGATTCTGCCGCTGGACCCGTTGCTGCCGCTGGTCAGTGTGTTCTGGAACTACTTCGTGGCCAAGGGGTGCTGGCGCGCGGGCATGCGCGGCTTTCTCCTCTCCGCCATCACGGCGATGTACAAATCCGTTCTATACATGAAACTCT
>CBDVDJ010000176.1:0-6299 GCA_965372695.1 uncultured bacterium | reverse complement strand
GGGATCTGACGGGTCAGCGACTCGATCTCGTCAAACGCCCAGTCGCGGATCGCTTTGCGGTCTTCGACGTCCAGCTCCACCCGCGGGTGCATCAAAACGTACGGGTGGTGCGGCATCCTGCCCTCGACGACTCCGTTCCATAAACGTGTCAGCAGGTCGAGCCGCTGATCGAACGGGATCGCCTCCCAGTTCGAAAAGTTGAGGCTTGCCCGCGCCTCGAGAACATCGGTGCCCACATACCACGAAGCCGGAGCGATGGCGCTGTACCAGGGCCATTCGGTTTCGTTGGAGTGACAGTTCATGCACGCGTCCCGCATGATGGGTTCGAGGTCCGGGGGAAACCGCGCGGGCGCCAGCACCGGCGGGTTGTCCCGGGGCGGACCCGGTATCAATTGAATCAACACGAACCCGGTCAAAAATATGGCGGCTATCGTGATCCCGATTTTCCTGATCAAGGCGGGTGTCCTCCGGACAGCGGGTTCGAACACGTGGAGGTCGTTTCGGAAAGCATAGAGGAAAACACGGACAATTAACCATGTATTTTCCGAATTCCACGGCGAACACCGCGCGGGACGCACCGTTGGTTCGCCCCTTGCTCAAGCCCTCCAGACCGCGAGCACCCGGGACGGTCGCCGCGAGCCGCAACGCCATAACCGGATTATAATAAACAAGATACAAATGACGGCCGCGTCCGGCTCTCGCATACCGTCCCGCTCATTGCAAAGGAGGCGCGGTATGTATTGCAGGAAATGCGGTCACGAGATGCAAAATGATTCGAACTTCTGTCCGGGGTGCGGAACCGCCATCACAGAGACCCCGCACCCCGCCGTTCAGGAGTCGAATATCCCGGCGCTCGGCATCGACGTTCCACGCGGTGCAACATTCGTATTCTTCGGCGCGTTGTTCTTCTTCGCCATACCGATCATCGCCTGCACCTCGCGGAAGAAAACATACGTCAAGACCGAGTACCGCTTTTACAACACGAGACTCGACTACTACGAGGGGTTCTTTACTACCGAAGAAAAGACGATCGATTACAGGAACATTACCGAGGTCAACCTGGTCAGGGGGGTCATCCAGAAGAAGTACGGGCTGGGCACGATTGTGTTGTCGACGCCGGCGACCGGGTTTGTGTCCGGGCGGGCCCGCAGCGGGATCCGCATCCAGGACATCCCTCACGCCGAGCAGGTCTATCAACAGGTCAAAGGTCTGATTCAGCGCGCGACCATCGCCCGGGTGGCCTAGACGGCGCGCCAACAGTTTTCGAGCCGGCGGCTATAGGCGGCCCGCCTGCCCCACAGTATGCGGGCCGCCCCCCACCGGATTCGAGTGTTTTGAGGGGCGCGGTCGGGCCCCGTGTTTCCCGTGAAGGACGCCGATCCGTCGCACGGGTTTGCGGTACCGAAAGGGCACTCCGGTACCGGTTCGCATCTCCGGCTTGCCTCCGTCATTGCTGGTGGTTATTGTTGCTAGACGTCCGAGTGAACACACCAGTGACTGTACCGGCCAAGGAGGCAAGCCGAGATGCCCTTTATTTCCGACGAGATAGACGCGTACGCCGACGCCCGGTCCACCCCGGAATCTGCGCTGTGCCGGGAGCTCGCCGAAGAAACGCGCGCAAAAGCCACCAACCCCCAGATGATGGTAGGAAACACCGAGGGCCTGTTCCTGCGCGCGCTCGTCCGCGCGATGGGTGCCCGCCGCGTCCTCGAGATCGGGACCTTCACCGGGTACAGTGCCCTGGCGATGGCCGAGGGCCTGCCCGAAGACGGCAATCTCATTACCTGCGACATCGACCCCGAATCCACCGCCATCGCCCGTGCTTTCTGGGCGCGGAGCCCCCACGGCGACAAGATCGAACTGCGCCTCGGTCCCGCGCTCGACACGATCGACGGCCTCGACGGTCCGTTCGACCTGGTGTTCATCGACGCCGACAAAGGCGGATACATCGATTACTGGGAAGCGGTCGTCCCCATCGTGCGTAAGGATGGAGTCATCGTCGCCGACAACGTACTGTGGAGCGGGAGGGTCCTCGACCCCAGGGACCCCGACGACAAGGCGCTGGCGTCGTTCAACGAACACGTGGCCGCCGACGGGCGGGTCGAACAGGTCATGCTGCCCGTGCGCGACGGTATCACCGTCGCGACGGTGCTTTGAACAGATCTGGTCTGGTCCCAGAAAAGCAGCCACTTCCCCGCCCATCCGGTGTAGAATATGGTAACGGCAGGTGGCCCCGCGAGAGGCCGCCTGTCTCATTAATTGATTTGATTACATATACTTACTCGCTTCGAGAGCTTCGCCATAATGTCATCGAGAAAAACTCAAATCCTTATGACCTCGATCCTCCTTGCCGGGCTCGCCGTTCTGGCCCTGCCCGGCTCACCCCTCGCCATCGACCTCGTTGACCCGCTGGGCAAGCCCGTTAACTTCGCCACCTACGTCTCGCTGACGAGTGTGCCCCGGGGGAGCACGGCGCAGATCGCGATCGAGGTCGACATCGAGCACCCGTGGCACATCAACGCCCACGAACTGACCGACGAGTTTCTCATACCGACCGAAATCGAGTTCGAGGCGCCCGACGGAATCGTCATCAAGGGCGTGGTCTATCCCGCCAGCGTCGAGAAGAAGCTCAGTTTCTCCGACGAGCCCATGCAGTTGTACGAAGGCAAGGTCTACATCGGGGCGGTCATCGAGGTGTCCGCCGATTTCGAGCCCGGGCCTGCGACGATCCGTGGCGTCCTCACCTACCAGGCGTGCGACAACGACAAATGTCTCATGCCCGAAACGGTGAAGCTCCGCGTCCCCGTCACCGTGTCGACGCGCCGCGAGGCGATCGACGCGACCCACACCGGTGTCTTTTCGCAGATCGACTTTTCCGCTCTCACGGCGGCCGGGTCCGGAAAGAAATCCGGCGTCTCGGGTCTCGGCGGCACGTTCGCCGCCCGCGGGATGTTCATTGTTTTCATTCTCGTCTTCTTCGGCGGTCTGGCGCTCAACCTCACACCGTGCGTCTACCCCATCATTCCCATTACCGTGAGTTACTTCGGGGGGCAGGCGTCGGGGAGCAGGTCCAGCACCATCGTCCTGGCGATCCTCTACCTGCTCGGCATGGCGTCGATGTATTCCGCCCTCGGCGTCGTCGCGGCGCTCACGGGCAGCATCCTCGGATCGGCGCTGCAGAACCCGTTGGTCACCGCGTTTATCGCGCTCGTCATGGTGGGGCTCGCCGCCTCGATGTTCGGATTCTACGAGATCCGTGTGCCGGCACGCCTGAGCGGGGTGGCGGGTACTGCCAAGCAGGGCTACCTTGGGGCCTTCCTCATGGGACTGACGGTCGGCATCGTGGCCGCGCCCTGCATCGGACCATTCGTCCTCGGCCTGCTCACGTTTGTCGGCGAACGCGGCGACCCCCTCCTCGGTTTCGGGCTGTTCTTCACGCTCTCGGTGGGCCTGGGCCTGCCCTATGTGTTTCTCGCCGTCGCGTCGGGCAACATCTCGAAGCTGCCGCGTTCGGGCGAGTGGATGGAGTGGGTGCGCAAGGTATTCGGCGTCATCCTCCTGGCGATGGCGGTATACTTCCTCGACCCGGTGCTGCCCGAGACGTTCTATTTTATACTGATGGGGGCACTCCTCGTCGTCGGCGGCGTCATTCTCGGATTCGTCATGAAGGTCGCGTCGACCTACACATTTTTCAGCGTCTTTCGCCGGTCTCTCGGCCTGGTGATGCCGTTGATCGGACTCTGGTTCGTCTTTGCCCCCGGACACATTTTCGGCATCACACCCGGCATTCCGTGGCTTCCCTATGACAACGACCACCTCGCCGCCGCCACCTCGAAGCACCAGCCGGTGGTGATCGACTTCTCCGCCGAGTGGTGCATCCCGTGCGAAGAGCTCGAACACGAGACGTTCAATCAGCCGGAGGTTATCGAAGCGGCCCGGCAGATCGTCCCCCTGCGGGCCGACCTCACCAAGTCGGGATCAGAAGAAGTGGTGGCCCTGCGCGAGAAATACAACATCCGCGGCGTCCCCACGATCGTCTTCATCGACCGCAACGGCAGGGAAAGGGACGACCTGCGCGTGATCCATTTCATCGAGAAGGAAGAGTTTCTGGAAAAACTCGAAGCGCTCGCCGGCGGGGCGCCCTAGAAATCGATCCTGCCACGGACCGATTTGGCCGTGACACGGGCGGGTCTCCTGTCCTACCATCACCCCAATGAAAATTGTGAGCTTTGGCCAGAAAGGGCGGGAGATACCCGGCGTTATCGCCGGTGACGAGTTCATCGACCTCACCGCAGCCGATCCGTCGCTGCCCGCGACGGTCCGCGGCATCCTTGCCGAAGACCGGCTGGCCGACGTCGCCCGCCTCGTCGGCACAAGCGCCGAGGTCCCCGACGGCGCCCGGCACCCCGTGGCCGATGTCAGACTCGGCCCTCCCGTCACCGATCCGTCCAAGATCATCTGCCTGGGACTCAACTACAGGGACCACGCCGAAGAGCAGGACCGCAAGGCGCCCGAGTCGCCGCTGCTGTTCGGCAAAGCGCTCAACGTGCTCGCCGGCGACGGCGACGCCATGCCCTACCCCCGGCTCGTCGAACAGCTCGACTACGAGATCGAGCTGGCATTCATTATTGGCAAACGGGCGCGGCACGTCGAAGTCGCCGACGCGATGGCGCACATCGCCGGCTACGGCGTCTTCATGGACATCACGGCGCGCGATTTTCAGCGCAAGGAAAGGCAATGGCTGCGGGCAAAAAGCGCCGACGGCTCGGGGCCGTTTGGCCCCTGGCTCGTCACCGCCGACGAAGTCCCGGATCCCCACAACCTCGACATCTCAATGGACGTCAACGGGGAAACGCTCCAGTCGAGCAATACGGGCAGCATGATCTTCAACGTCGACTTTCTCGTACATTATATTTCACAGACGATGACGCTCGAGCCCGGTGATGTCGTCGCGACGGGCACACCGTCGGGCGTCGGGGTCTTTCGTTTCCCGCCCCGGTTTCTCCAGCCCGGCGACGAGCTAACTGGCGCCATCGGCGGTCTCGGCACGCTCCGGTACACGATCGCGCCACAGGATTGACCCCGTTGAGCACCGCGAAAGACGAGAAGCGCCTCCTCATTATATCCATCTGGGAAAACCGGTGGTCGCTGGGAGGGGGCGCCGGCGTTTCCGACGACGTCCATTTCATCGAAGGTTTCACGCGGGCGGGATGGGAACTCCACTTCCTCGGCCCCGAAGGCGCCGAACAAGCCAACGCCGATTTCCCCGGGGTTATCACCCATACCTACCCGAATTTCTTTCGCAGGACGCTCGACCGGTCCAACGCGTTCAAGCGCATCTACTGGCCCCTCGAGTTCAACCGGATCGTTCCCCGCCGCGCGCTCGAAGTCGCGGGCGAGGCCCGGCCCGCGCTGGTGCTGGGTCACTCGCACTACGCTTCACGCGCGGCCAGCCGCTGCCGGGACAAGCTCGGGATCCCCTCCGTCGTCAAGCTGTTCGGCGTCATGGACCTCGTCCATACCGAGTGGCCGCGGCACAGGTACCTGTTCAAGAACTGGGAACAGTTGCGCGCCCTGCGCTACCCCCAGGACGCGTGGATCGTGCTCGACGACGGGACACGCGGCGACACCGTGCTCGCCGCCAACGGCGTCCCCCGGGACAGGATTCACTTCCTGCCCAACGGGCTCAACCTCGAGTGGCAGCAGCGGAAATTCAACCGCAACGAGGCCCGTTTTCGCTACGGCATGCGTGAAGACGCCGTCGTGGTCCTGTTCCTCGCCCGCCTGGTCGCGTCGAAGCGGCCGCAGGACGTGATCCGGGCCGTCGCCCGCGTCCACAAGAACACCGACGACGAGATCCAGTTCGTGTTCGCCGGGAACGGGCCCGAGAAGGACGAATGCGAAGTGCTCGCCAGGGAACTCGGGGTGGACGACATCGTTTCTTTTCTCGGCGTCGTTCCCCACGATGAAGTCCCCGACGTAATGTCGGCGTCGGACATCTTCGTCACCACCAGCAACCTCACCAACATGGCCATCCCCACGTGCGAAGCGATCATCTGCGGCGTCCCCGTCGTGGCATACGACGTGGGCGATACCGCCAAAGTCGTCGTCCCCGACGAAACCGGTGTACTGGTGGAAGACGGGAGCCCCAACCGCCTCGCCGACTCGCTGGCCGCATTGATCAACGACCCCAAAAAGCGCTCACGCCTCGGTCAGAACTCGCGCCGCTTCGCGCGCGAAAATTTCACCGGCTGGGATGAGAGAATCCGGATGGAAATGGAGATCATCGAACGGCTGAT
>CBDVDJ010000175.1:0-6305 GCA_965372695.1 uncultured bacterium | reverse complement strand
CAACATTATCGACGGAAGCATCCGGTACAAGCTCGAGCAGATGAAAAAATCGCTCGACGAAGTCAGGGTGCACTAAACCAGGAGTTACACGATGGGCTTCAGACCCGAAGAGGTTAGTTCGATAATCCAGACTCAATTGGAGAAGCAGGACATCAAGGTCGAGATGGAGTCGGTGGGCTCGGTTCTACAGGTCGGCGACGGGATCGCCCGCGTCTGGGGCCTCGAAAACGCCATGGCCAGCGAACTTCTCGAGTTCCCCGGCGGCGTGATCGGCATGGTGCTCAACCTCGAAGAGGACAACGTGGGCGCCGTGTTGTTCGGATCCGACACCCACATCAAGGAAGGCGACACGGTCAAGTGTACGGGCAAGGTAGCACAGATTCCGGCCGGCGAGGCCCTGCTCGGCCGCGTTGTGGACTCCCTGGGACAGCCGCTCGACGGCAAGGGGCCGATCGTCAGCGACCACGTGATGCCCATCGAAGCCGTGGTGCCCAGCGTAACCCAGCGGCAACCGGTAAAGGAACCACTCCAGACGGGACTCAAGGCCATCGACTCGATGATCCCGATCGGCCGTGGACAGCGCGAGCTGATCATCGGCGACCGCTCGACGGGAAAGACGGCGATCGCGATCGACACGATTATCAATCAGAAGAACACCGACGTATTTTGCGTATATGTCGCCATCGGACAGAAAGATTCGACGGTGGCCCAGGTCGTCAAGGTACTCGAAGAGCACGGCGCGATGGAGTACACGACGGTTGTCTCCGCCTCCGCGTCCAACCCGGCGCCGTTGCAGTACCTCGCCCCGTACGCGGGCTGCGCGCTGGGAGAGTATTTCCGCGACCAGGGCAAGCACGCCGTATGTTTTTACGACGACCTCACCAAGCACGCTCAGGCGTACCGGCAGATGTCACTCCTGCTCCGCCGCCCGCCGGGACGCGAGGCGTACCCCGGCGACGTGTTCTACCTGCACTCGCGCCTTCTCGAGCGCGCGGCCAAGCTGAACGACGAGATGGGCGCCGGCTCGCTCACCGCGCTTCCGGTGATCGAGACACAACTCGGCGACGTGACCGCGTACATCCCGACCAACGTCATCTCGATCACGGACGGCCAGATCTTCCTCATGAATGATCTGTTCTTCTCGGGTGTTCGGCCCGCGATCAACGTCGGCATCTCGGTGTCGCGAGTCGGCAGTAACGCGCAGACCAAGATGATGAAGCAGGTCGCCGGCAGTTTGCGCCTATCCCTGGCCCAGTTCCGCGAGCTCGAAAAATTCGCGCAGTTCGGTTCCGACCTCGACGCCGCCACCGTCGCACAGCTGACACGCGGCGAGCGCATGGTGGAGATCCTCAAGCAGGACCAGTATTTACCGATGCCGGTCGAGAAACAGGTATTGATCATCTTTGTCAGCGACCAGGGTCTCCTCGACGACATTCCCGTCGCGGATATCAAACGGTTCGAGGCCGAGTTCCTCGCATACATGGACATCGATTATCCCGACGTCGTCCGCGAGCTGGTCGAAAAGCAGGAATTCGACGACGAATTGAAGGAAAAAACGCTCAAGGCCGCGAACAAGTTCAAGGAACGTTTCGCGCCGGCCAGCCAGGAGTCCGACGCGTAGCGCCGGATGAGCCCACGGGCACGGAAGGCATAAGGAAAGACGATGCCAACACTACAGGATATCATGGCGCGGATCGAAACCGTCGCCAATATCAAGAAAGTAACCCACGCGATGCAGCTGGTCGCCGCGGCCAAGCTGACCAGGGCCCAGGAGCGCGCGCAAACGGTGCGCCCGTACGCGCAGGAGCTCGACGGCATCCTCGGCACGCTCGCGGCGCTTTCCGGCGACTCGGAGGGCGAAACCCCGATGACGATGCGGTTCTTCGAGGACGAGCCCGAGCTGGAAACGACTCGCGAGTCGCTCTTTGGCGAGACAAAGGCCGAGCGCCCCGCACTCGTCGTGATCACGAGCGATCGCGGGTTGTGCGGATCGTTCAACGCCAACCTTACACGGGCGGGAAACGCGTTCATAAAAAAGCACCCCGGCACCAGATTGATCGCACTGGGGAAAAAGGCGCTTACCTACTTCGAAATGGTCAAGATCAAGCCCGAATTTCACCGCGAGGGAATTAGCGACAAGCTGGCCATCGAGGAGATCCGGGAGATCACGGGGAGGCTGGTCGAACTGTACGTCAAAGGCGAGGTCGACTCGGTCTTCCTCGTGTACGCGAAGTTCCGCAAGGGCACGCTATCGGACGTGACGACGCAGCAGTTCCTTCCCATCCCGCCGGTTCAAGGCGCCGAGGGCGCAGACGCGTATATCCTCGAGCCGAGCCGGGATCAGGTGTTCGAATCGCTGATCCCGCTGTATGCGACCACGGCGATTTTTTCGGCGCTCGCCGATTCCTTTGCCTCCGAACACGGGGCGCGTATGGCCGCAATGCAGCAGGCGACCCAGAATGCCGAAGAGATAGTGGACGATTTGACCATAACGAGAAACCGCATGCGCCAGGCGGCCATTACCAAGGAGCTGGCCGAGATTGTCGGCGGCGCGGAAGCCTTGAAATAGTCTGATTTACAGAACAAGGAGCAATTCCAGATGAACGGAGAGAAGAACATCGGGAGAATCGTCAAGGTGATCGGACCGACACTGGATGTCGAGTTTCCGTCGGACCAACTCCCCTCCATTCTCAACGCCCTCAGAATCGAGGACAAGGACCGCGGCATAGGCCTGACGTGTGAGGTATCGCTCCACGTGGGCGACAACGTGGTGCGCGCCATCGCCATGAGTTCGACCGACGGCCTCATGCGCGGGATGGAGGTGGTCGACACGGGACGGCCGATCAGCGTGCCCGTCGGCGACCAGACGCTCGGCCGCATCTTCAACCTCGTGGGCGAGCCGCTGGACGACCTGGGCCCGATGGCGAATCCGGAGATGCGCTACCCGATCCACCGCGATCCTCCGTCGCTCGAAGACCAGGCCACCGAGACCGAGCAGCTGGAAACCGGCATCAAGGTCGTCGACCTGCTCGCGCCCTATGCCAAGGGCGGCAAGATCGGCCTGTTCGGCGGCGCCGGCGTGGGCAAGACCGTCATCATCATGGAGCTCATCCGCAACATCGCCTCGGAGCACAGCGGCTACTCGGTGTTCGCCGGAGTGGGCGAGCGTACCCGCGAGGGCAACGACCTGTGGCTGGAAATGAAGGAGTCCGGTGTTCTCGAAAAGACGTGTCTCGTGTTCGGCCAGATGAACGAGCCGCCGGGAGCGCGCCTCCGCGTCGGCCTCTCGGGCGTCTCTATCGCCGAGTACTTCCGCGACGAACAGAATCAGGACGTGCTCCTCTTCATCGACAACATCTTCCGTTTCGTCCAGGCGGGATCGGAGGTATCGGCGCTCCTCGGGCGTATGCCCTCGGCGGTGGGTTACCAGCCGACGCTGGGCACCGAGATGGGCGGACTGCAGGAGCGGATCTGCTCGACCAAGAAGGGATCGATCACGTCGGTGCAGGCGATCTACGTGCCGGCGGACGACATCACCGACCCGGCGCCGGCGACGACGTTCAGCCACCTCGACGCCAATACGGTGCTCTCGCGTCAGATCGTCGAGCTCGGCATCTACCCGGCGGTGGATCCCCTGGCGTCGACGTCGCGCATTCTCAGCCCCATGGTCGTCGGAGAAGAGCATTTCACCGTCGCCACGCGCGTCCAGGAGCTCCTGCAGCGCAACAAGGAGCTGCAGGACATCATCGCGATTCTCGGCATGGACGAGCTCTCCGAGGAAGACAAGCTCACCGTCAACCGCGCGCGCAAGATCCAGAAGTTCCTTTCGCAGCCGTTCTTCGTGGCCGAGGTCTTCACCGGCATGGCCGGCAGGTACGTCAAGATCCAGGACACGATCAAAGGCTTCCAGGAAATCATCGACGGGCAGCACGACGAGATTCCCGAGCAGCACTTCTACATGGCCGGCGGGATCGAAGATGTCATCGAACGGTACAAGCAGTCGCAGTAAGGTACGAACTGGAGGTATCTCTTGGCGGCGACATTTAATTTCAAGGTACTGACACCCAACAGGGGCGAAATCGACGACGTGGTTGTTTCCATCGTCGCACCGGGGACGGACGGATACCTCGGCGTGATGGCCAACCACGCGCCGCTCATTACCACCTTGAGGTCGGGCGACCTCAAGGTCCGCTACGAGGGTGACCGCGAGGTTCACTACGCGATCGGAGACGGAATCCTCAAGGTCGAAAACAACGTGGCGATCTTGTTGACCGAATCGATCGAACCGGCGTAACCCGGCTCGAACAGACGACAAAAAAGGCCGGCGCGTTTGACGCGTCGGCCTTATTCGTTGAGGACCTGATCGAAGGAATGCTCGTCCTCGACGGGCAGAAGAAACGCGAAGAGCGCCCCGCTCCCTTCCTCGCTCTCGGCCCAGATGCGCCCCCCATGCTGCTCGACGATGTGCTTCGCCATGGCGAGCCCGATACCCAATCCGCCCCACTGGCGGGTACTCGATCCGTCCACCTGGCGAAACGCATCAAAAATCTTCGGGATTTCGTCAGCCGCTATTCCCCTGCCCGTATCCCTCACTTCGACGACAACGCCACCGGTATCCCGCAAGGTACGGACCTCTACATTTCCGCCCGGGTCGGTGAACTTGATCGCGTTGTGAATCAAACAGAACAACACCTGGAGGATGCGGCGGTTATCGATGTTGATCACCGGAATGCCATCACCCGATTCGAGGGACAGTTTAATGTCTTTGTCGACGGCCATGGGCTCTATTCGGGACCAGACGGCCCGCATGACGTCGTGGATGTGCGAAAGCGACCGATTGATCGTCGTGCCCGATGCCTCCAGCTGTGAGAGATCGATCAGGTCATCGATCAGCTGCAGCAGACTCTGGCCGCTTTCCGAGATAACGTCGAGAAACTTCGTTCGCTGTTCCTCCGTCAAGCTCGCGTCGCGAAGGGACTCCGAATACGCGATGATAATTGACAGCGGCGTGCGCAATTCGTGGCTGATGTTGGCCAGAAACTCGGTTTTCATCTGGTCGACTTCGCGCAGCTTGCGGTTGGTTCCCTGCAGGCTCATGTTCTGCATGATGATCTGCTGTTCCAGCATCTTTCGCTGCGAGATGTCGTGGCCAATGATTTGTATGAACGTATCGTCCTTGATGGTGAGGATCTTGGCGTTGATATCGACAAAGATAATCTCGCCATCGCGCCGGAACAGCCTTCGGTCGTGGAACGACTTTGATTTCTGGCTCAGCACGTTGATAAAATCACGCCGCGCCTGAAACTGGTCTTCCTTCGGAAAGAGATCGAAGTAGGATTTTGCCTTCAGTTCGTCTTCCTCATACCCCAACGCTTCGCAGCTCTTGCGGTTGACCTCCATCAGCCTGCCCGTGTTCTTGTCCACCAGCAGAAATATGTCACTGGCCGACCGCTGGAGCGTCCTGTATCGCTCACCCATATCCTCGGCGTCGGAGAGCAGCAATGCGTGTTCGATCGCACCGCAGACAAAGTGTGAGCAGCTCAGAACGTTTTCGAGGTCCTCTTGTGTGAACGCGTTTTTCTTGTGGCTGCCGAAATTCAACGTCCCGATGAGTTTGTCCCGGACAACGAGCGGCACAACGATGTCGCTCTTGAGTTTTGCTTCGGAGACCACTTCTTCAAACCGATTGTCCGAGGGAATGTCGGCACGAAGCATCGGTTCCCGGCGGACGGCCACCCAGCCCACTACGCTCGATTCGTCCATGGGTATGCGGCGCCCCTGGGCGGCGTCTTTGACCGTACCGTCACGGGAGTGAATATGCCCCAGCTCCAGAAAGCCGCCGTCCGGTTCGCAGAACGCAACGCTCGCCCGGTCGAACTCGATGATTCCTCCGAGTTCCCTGGTGATGGTGGTGAGTATGTCGTCGAGGTCAGTGTACTGGAGGATCGTTCCGGCGATTCTTACGATCGCCCGCAGTTGCAGGTTCCGGCGTTCGGCCTCGCGGAGCTTCGTGCCGGAGGCCGGTGAGCAATGTTTCTGCTTCTCCACTCCCCCGTCGATCACTGCCGTGGCCGGGTTCGCTCGACGACTGTGCGTAGTTGCCTTATTTGCTGGTTTTCGTTTGATTTTGCACCGCCGGAAGCGGGTCATTCGTCGTAACTCAATATTCCACAAAAGATTACTCTGGACACGGCGTTGGCGTGCACGAAACGTTCCAGTCGCTCCACCACCTTGCGGATCGTACCTGTACGGGCGCCTTCGGCTATGGTAAGATCAGCTTTCACTTGTATTTGCAGGAATCGACG
>CBDVDJ010000174.1:0-6309 GCA_965372695.1 uncultured bacterium | reverse complement strand
TACGCGAATACCTCGAGGATATCGGACTCGTCTTCAATTATGACGATTTTCTCGTTTTTCATTGCTATCACCGTATTTTATTTATCCATGGTGACTTACCAGCGCAGCGCTGTTATTGTGCCACTTGCCCCGTCGTGGAACAAGTCTTAATCCCCGGCCCGTCAACCGAACCGCCCGGTCACGTAGTCCGCCGTTTCGTTCAACGCGGGCTTGGTAAATATATCGGCCGTCGGACCGTACTCGACAAGACGTCCCAGGTACATGAACGCAGTATAATCGCTCACCCGCGCCGCCTGCTGCATGTTATGCGTGACGATCACAATGGAGTAGTCACCCTTGAGCTCCTGCATCAAGTCTTCGATCTTGCCCGTCGCGATGGGGTCGAGTGCCGAACAGGGCTCGTCCATCAGCAACACTTCCGGCTGGCTCGCGATCGCGCGCGCGATACAAAGGCGCTGCTGCTGGCCTCCCGACAACGCGAGGGCGTTGTCGCCCAGACGATCCTTGACCTCGTCCCAGAGCGCCGCGCCGACGAGGCTCTTCTCGCACGTCTCCTCGAGCACCGACTTGTCACGGATCCCGTCGACCTTCAGGGAGTATACAACGTTCTCGTATATGCTCATCGGAAACGGGTTCGACTTCTGGAACACCATGCCCATACGCTTGCGGAGCTCGATAACGTCCACCGCCCTGCCGTAGATCGAGTCACCGTTGAGCAGAATATCTCCTTCGATACGGGCGTAATCGATCAGGTCGTTCAGCCGGTTGATCGATCTGAGCAGTGTTGATTTGCCGCAACCGGAAGGGCCGATAATCGCCGTGATCTTGCCCGCGGGCATGGCCATACCGATGTCGTACAACGCCTTGCTCTCCCCATACCAGAAATTGAAGTTTTCGACCTCGACGATCGGTTGCTCGCCCGCCACGGCGTCGTGCGTGGTGGTCTCGACCACGGCGCCCCGGGCGATAGCCTCCAGACGGCTGGGGGTGTCGTCCGGCCGCGAATTCGGGATTTCGGATTTGTACGTTACGTCGGTCATTGGGTCGATCCTTGTTAAAACTTGCTTCTGACAAATTTGCGCCGCAATCGTGTTCGAACCCAGACGGATGACAGGTTCAGGACGGCGACGATAGAAATCAGCAACAACGTCGTCGTGTACACCATCGGCTTGGCCGCTTCGCTGTTCTGGCTCTGGAACCCGACGTCGTAGATGTGGAATCCCAGGTGCATGAAGCTTCTCTCCGGATGCAGGAACGGGAATATCCCGTCGAGCGGCAGGTCGGGGGCCAGTTTGACGGCGCCGACCAGCATGAGCGGAGCCACTTCTCCGGCCCCCCTTGCCATAGCCAGGATAAACCCCGTCATGATACCGGGCATCGCCCGCGGGAGCACGATGCGGCGAATCGTCTGCCATTTACTCGCGCCGCACGCGTACGACCCTTCGCGCATCGACCCCGGGACGGCGGCCAGCGCTTCCTCCGTCGACACGACGACGACGGGAAGCGTGAGGAGCGCCAGGGTGAGCGACGCCCACAACACCCCGCCCTTTCCGAACGTGGGGTTGGGCAGTTTGGTCGCGAAGAACAACTCGTCGACTGAGGTGCCCATCATGTAGCAGAAGAAGCCGAGACCGAATACGCCGAAGACGATACTGGGCACTCCGGCGAGGTTGTTCACCGCAATACGAACGGCGCTGACGACCGGACCTTTCCTCGCGTATTCGCGCAGGTAGAGCGCGGCGAGCACGCCGAACGGCACGACGGCCAGCGACATCATGAGCGTCATGATAATCGTGCCCACGATAGCCGGCCAGACACCGCCTTCGCTGTTGGCTTCGCGCGGGTCCGCCGTGAGAAACTCCCACCAGCGGGACAGGTAGATCCCGGACTTCCGGGCGAGCGACAGCCGGTTCGCGGGATAGGCGCGGACGATGTCCGCCAGCGGGATGACGGCCAGGTCTCCGCCCGCCGTTTTCATTGTGACCTGGTAACGCCCGTTCTCCGCGTCGAGGAGGTAGATTTCCCGGGACAGGTCTTCCTTGCGTTTCTCGACGGACGCGATCCGCCGTTCAAATCGATCACGCGCGGCACGGAACTCCGCGGACTCGCCACCGTACTGCATCTCGGCTTTCTTCAAATCGAGACGGGCGCCTTCGACCTGCGAGTGAATTCTGCCGAAATCATATTTCTGCAGCTTGTAACGGCGCTCGAATCTCTCCGCCACCTCGGGTTGATACCGGGTGACGTATTCCCAGATTTCCCCGGGTGACGACGCAACGGGATTGCCGTCGATCAGAAATTCGTCCGGGATCCCGTAGAATCGCCCCCACGCGCGGCGTTCTATCAGAACCGCCCATTCGGCCCGCCATTCTTCGCGGACGGAAAAATCGCTGACCCAGTGGAAGTGCGTGTTGGTTACGTCAAAATTACCGGTACGAAACAGCCTCCTGCGCGCCTCTCCGACCCCGTTGGCGTCGAGAAGCTTCCGGGCGCCTTCGCGTTCGCCGTCGGGCAGAGATTCGACAAACGCGCGGTCGATGCGATAGGTCTCGCGCCTCGTAATTTCGCCCATCCGGACCTGGCCGTCGACCAGTTCGACGGACACCAGCGGTTGCGGCCAGAACGTGGTGGCGCCCTGGTACACGACCAGCGCCAGCAACCCGACGATCATCACGATACAAATCGCCAGCGCGCCCCCCGTCAGCCAGATCATATTTTCGCCGTGCGCGAGCAGCGACGTGTTCCTCGTTCTCGAGCGACCGGTGGTAGTTGCGGTGTCCTGGCGGGTCTTGCTCATATCTGCGCCGACCTTTTGCGAAATTTCATCCGGGCGATTTCCGCGACGGCGTTGATCGCGAAAGTCAACGCGAACAGGATCAGCGCCGCCAGAAAGAGCGTGCGATAATGAGTGCTGTCACGAACCGCTTCGGGAAGTTCGACGGCGATGTTGGCCGAGAGCGTCCGGAAACCGTTGAAGATATTCATCTCGAGCACCGGGGTGTTGCCCGCGGCCATCAGCACGATCATCGTCTCGCCGACGGCACGCCCGAGCCCGATCATGATCGCGGTAAAAATCCCGCTCATCGCCGTCGGCAGCACGATGCGGATCGCCGTCTGCCACTGTGTCGCGCCGGCACCGAGCGAGGCGACCCGCAAGTGGTCGGGAACGGCGGACAGCGCGTCCTCGGCGATCGTATATATGATCGGTATGATCGCGAACCCCATTACGAATCCCACGACGAGGGCGTTTCGCTGGACATACGTATCGAGGAACGAGCCCGGCCCCCGCGGGTCCGCGCCAGCCGCCGACAGCGCGGCCGACACGATGAGGGTCATCGCGGCCGCCGCCAACGTCCCCGCCGCGAAGCGGCCCAGGTCGAGGAGGGCGACTTGATTTCGGCTCTTTCCGTCGGTCAGGCGGCGGAATACCCCGCTGCCAACGATTCCGACGATCCACACGGCGGCGGCGGCCGCGAGGGGAAGCAGGATCATCACCCAGCCGCCGAAGCCGCTGCCGACCTGCCCGTCGAGCCACAAGATAATATCGCCTTCGAACAGTATTCCTTCGATCCAGGGTCCGAGACGCGCCGAAGCAAGTATGCCCAGCGGCAGCAGCGCGAGCAGGAACCAGACGCGGAACCGCTCGTAACGAAGCACCCACGCCTGCGGTAATAACTGCCAGAGGTACGCCGCTACCAGAAACGACCCTGGAATCACAACAAAGCCGACGAGAGCCGCGGGAACGACCCTCTGGACAAACGGCGCGAACACGAGTGCCGCGAGAAATCCCAGGACGACGCTGGGGAGGCTCGCCATCGATTCGATCAATGTTTTGACGCGTGGTCGTATAGACGGCGACATGAACTCGCTGGTAAAAATGGCCGCCAGCAGCGCCAGCGGAATCCCGAAGAGCATCGAATAAAAGGTCGCTTTCAGCGTTCCGAACACCAGAGGCCACAACCCGAATTTCGGCTCGAAGTCGTCGGTACCGCTCGATGACTGCCACGTGTGGGTGGGTTCGTCGTAGCCCTCGTACCAGACCGGCAGAAACAGCGCCCTGAGCGTCGCTTCCGGGTGCCGGAGATCGATATCCCAGTGATAAATACCTTCGTCGGTCATCGCGATCAAACCGTCGTTCTTGGGAGCGATGGTGACGCTGGTAACCGCTTCGCCCCCGTCAACGTGGACTTCGAGAACAGTCGCTCCGCTCGTCGCCTGAAACACGCGTACAAGGCCGTTCCCGTACCCGGCGGCGAACACCCGGCTCCTCGGCGACGGCGCCAGAGCCGTCACGCGCGCGTGGGCGCCCGTGTAACGGCGGGCGCGGGAGAACGCGAAGACTTCTTCCCCGTCTTCGACATCCTTGTGCTTGAACCAGGCGCTGACCTCTCCCCGGGAGTCGCCAACCAGGAAGGTGGCTCCACCGAGAAGCGTGTTCAAAGACGCGATCCCGCCCGAGGCCGCGTCCGCGATCTGTACGTTGCCGGCGATCCGGGGCGCGTCGAAGTCCCGGGTGTCGTACACGACCAACTCTCCCGTGTCCCAGACGAGAAACACGCTCGTGCCGGCTTCGGAGACCACAAGGTACGACGGCAGCCGCCGGCCCTCTTCGACGTACCCCGTCTCGATGACACTGCCGCGCACCTCGTAATCCGTTTCGCCGGTCATCCAGTTGTCGAACTGTTCCACTACGTCGAGGTAGACATCGCCGGCGGAGGTCAATGCACAGACAACCGACTCTCTGTCACCGGAAACATGATCGAGCAGCACGATCGCGGCGCCATGATCGGAGGGAAGGGGGTCTTTGATTTCGACAACGAAACGCTGCCGCCGGAGCTGCCCTTCGGGCATTCTCTGTACAACGGCATTGTCGACCACGGCGAGTTCACCGGCGCCAATTCGTTCCACATCCGCCCCCAGCGCGCCCGCTGCCGGGTAGTCGGTTTCAAAACCGATGCGCCCCAGCCTCACGGTACCGTCGATGTACCCGAAGGCGACGTCGTCACCCTGGGCGGCGAAGGACCACGCCGAAAGCGAGTCGCCATCGGCGGCCCGAATAATGTCGAGTTCTTCCCCTGTATCGAGACGGAACAAATGGACGGTTCCGTCGCGAAACATCGTCCAGCCCATAACGCGGTATTCGTCGACCGACACGTGGAGCAGCGGCTGCTCCTGTCGCGTGTAAGCCGTCGTCGACACCTCCCCGGACGAACCAGGTATGAAGATCGGGATCACCACGGCGACCAGAAATACGCCGACGGCCGACACGGCGAGTATCGTGCCGATGCCGCCGACAGTGATCAGGAACTTCGCGATCCTGTCGGCGGCTTTTACGGTCCATCGTGTCTGGAGCGCGCGCGTCTGTTTGTACTTCGAGTCCGCCATTAACAGCCTTTGTTCGATACCGGTCAGTTCTTCGCCATCACCATGCCGAGCGTAGCCAGGTCTTCGTTGGCGATGTGTGCGCTGATCGGGTAGTAACCGTCCTTGATCACCGACGATTGACCTTCCTGGCTGAACACGAACTTGATGAATTCGCTGCGCAGCGGGTCGAGGTCGGATCCTGGCTGGTAGTTGACGTACATGTACAGGAATCGGGCGAGCGGGTATTTGCCGTTGTATGCATACTGGGCCGTCGCGGGAACCGCTTGCCCACCGGCTCTCTTCATGAGCGGGACCGCCCTGACATCCGCCGTCTTGTAGCCGATGCCGCTGTAGCCGATGCCGAACTTGTCGCTCGCCACACCCTGGACGACCGAAGCGCTGCCGGGTTGTTCCTTGACCGAGTCCTTGTAGTCACCCTTGAACAGCGCGTGCTTCTTGAAGTAGCCATAGGTTCCCGACGCGGAGTTGCGGCCATAGATCGAGATCGGCTTGTCGGCCCACTCGCCGGTGAGACCCAGCTGTCCCCAGGTGCGGATATCTTTCTCGTATCCGCCCTTGCGCGTCCTCGAGAAGATCGCGTCGATCTGCTCGAGCGAAAGAGATTCGATCGGGTTGTCCTTATGGACGTAAACGGCGAGCATGTCGATGCTGGTGCGCAGCGGCGTGGGCTTGTAGCCAAAACGGCTTTCGAACGCATCGACTTCCTTGCTCTTCATCAACCGGCTCATCGGACCGAACGTGGACGTACCGGCGATCAGCGCCGGTGGCGCCGTCGAGGAACCCTTGCCCTCGATTTCGACCTGGACGTTGGGATAATACTTCAGGAAATCCTCGGCCCACCGCGCCATGAGATTGTTCATGGTATCGGAACCGACGCTCTTGATCGAACCGGCCACGCCGGACGTCGGAGAATAACTGGCGAGT
>CBDVDJ010000173.1:0-6338 GCA_965372695.1 uncultured bacterium | reverse complement strand
CTGGACGAGCGAAAGCCCGAGAATGCGCCAGTCGCGGAACACGTCGCCAAGCTCTTCGTATTTAACCCTGGCCAGCGGCGGGTACATCATGAGGATCAGCCCGATGGCGATAGGGACGTTGGTCGTGCCGACCTGGAAGCGCTGGATAAATCCCTCCACGCCGGGGTACAAGTAACCGCCGAGCACGCCGATGGCCATGGCGAGAAAGATCCACACGGTGAGGTAGCGGTCGAGAAACGACAGGCGCTTCGGGCATTCCGGTGCTGGTGCCGGGGTTTTCATTATTATAGGGGTACCAGATAGGGATACCAGGGTCATAGCGGGAATACCAAGGTTGTCATAACAGGGGTACCAGATAGGGATACCAGGGTCATAGCGGGAATACCAGGGTCGTCGTTATAACAGGGATACCAGATAACAGGGATACCAGGGTCTTTATAGTACCAGGGTTGCTGTTGCCGGGGCGCCGGGTTCTGTGCTCCCGGGGAGAGCTTCTTGTTGGGAATCGGCGATAATATCGACTATTATATGCACACACGGGCAGGAATCCAGCACGTAACACACAAAATTCAACATGACGTATCTGAAAAAGAAAACACAGGTCAGCAAGTACCTCGATCCGGCCGTCGTCAGCCGTCTGGGCAACATGGACCTCAAGGCCCGGTTGATCGTGGAGGGGTACATCGCGGGACTTCACCGGAGCCCGTACCACGGTTTTTCGGTGGAATTCGCCGAGTACCGCCAGTATATGCAGGGGGATAACACCAAGACGATCGACTGGAAGGTGTTCGGGAAGACAGACCGCACATACGTGAAGCTTTTTGAGGAGGAGACCAACCTGATCGGGACGATCCTCCTCGACAAGAGCGGTTCGATGGGATTCCCGGGGCCCGAGGAGGCCCGGGAGCGGGTGCGCTGGATGCGGCGTTCTCGCCGCCGTTTCCGTGGAAAAGACGAAGCGGATCCCGCGCCGCCGATGACGAAACTCGACTACGGGAGTCTGCTGGCGGCGAGTCTCGCGTACATGATGATACGCCAGCAGGACGCCGTCGGCTTGTGCCTGTTCGACGACCAGGTGCGTACGCTGATCCCGCACCGGTCGGTGCGAAAACAGCTCTTTCACATTCTGCAGAAACTCGAGGGCGCCGAGCCGGGTGAGAAGACTTCGGTCAGTCCCGCCCTCCACGAAATTGCCGAGCGGATGAAGCGGCGCGGGCTGATGATCCTGATATCCGACCTGATGGACGATCCGGAGACGATCATCAGCGGGTTGAAGCACTTTCGTCACCGTCAGCACGAGGTGATCGTCTTTCACGTGCTCGACCCGTTCGAAATCGACCTCGACTACAAGGACGAGGTGGAATTCGAGGACCTCGAGACCGGACGCCGTTTGCGTGTCGAGCCCGCTTTTCTGCGAGAGGAGTATTCACACGACGTTTCCGCGTGGATCGACCACCTCAACCGTAGCTGCCGGAATCACCAGATCGACTACAATCTGCTGCGAACCGACACGCCGTTCGACGAGGCGTTGACGGCGTATCTGGGCAAGCGGCAGCGAATGGGGTGATGGAATGACGACGCTGCTGATAGCGGTGATGCTGGCGACGGCGCCGTCGCCGCTCGACCACACGGAACCGGCGGCGGTGACGGCGGCGGCGATCGCGTATCTCGATTCGATGGCCGCGATCTGTCCCGGCGATCCGGGGTGTGTGCAGAAGTTCCAGTTGGGTGCGGCTGGCGACCTGGAGCGCGCCGGTATCGGCGAACCGTGGACGGCGTTCGTGCTGACGTACAAGGACCTGCGCGAGACGGAATTTCAGGACATCCTGAAGGTGATGCGCTTCAATTATTACGCGTGTCCGATCGTGATCGACGGTCAGTATAAAGGAGTGGTGAGGGTGTGCGCGGGTGAGGAAGATCCGGGCGCGGTGTTTACCTCTTGCGGGTCACGGGGCCCGACGCGCATCGCCGAGGTGAACACGTACAGCCTGACGCTGGCGCCGGAAAGCGACAGCCTCAAGGTGGTCTGCGTGCTGACCGTCCAGAACAATGCCCGCTACATACTGGTCAAGCAGGGTGAAGAGTACTTCGCCATCGCCGGCTCCGACCAGGCGGCGGATCTGATCCGGTCCCACGTATCGCACGTGAGCCGCATGACCATGTTTCCCCTGAACGAAGCCCTGTACAAGGTCCAGGTCAGCGCGAAGCAGAAAGAAAAACGAACAAGGTAACCAAGGCCCGCCCCCGGGCGAATCAACAACCTGGAGAACCAAGTCTGGGCTTCCTCAATGCCATATTCCTGACCGGTCTAGTAACCGCCGCCATTCCGGTGATCATTCATCTGTTGAATCGGCGCCGGATCCGCAAGATCAAGTTCAGCTCGCTCGAATTCCTCACCGAACTCGCCCGTCGGCGTATGCGCAAGATCAACCTGCGCCGGATACTTATTCTCGCCCTCCGGACGGCTGCCGTCATCCTGATCGTGATGGCGTTCGCGCGGCCGACGCTCAAGGGGGCGTCGTTCTTACTACCCGGCAAGGCACCCAAGAACGTGGTCATCTGTCTCGACGCCAGCTACAGCATGGGTGTCGACAAGAAGCAGGGTACGGCGTTTACCGCCGCCAAAGAGATCGCGTCGACCATCGTGAACGAGGCCGGCAAGCACGACGCCATCAACCTTGTGCTGTTCTCCGACCGCGCCGACGTTCAGTTCGAGCAGGGTACGCGCAACAAGTCGCTCATAAAGAACGCCATTGGCAAGGCCGAGCTGACGTCGGAGACGACGTCGATCCGGCGAGCCGTCGACGAGGCCTACGACCTTGTTGACTCGAGCGACCTGTCCGGCGGCGAGATATACGTTGTGTCCGACTTCCGGTATCACGCGGATTCCACGCTCACGGGGCAGCGCCCCGGCCGGCGCGACGTGCGCGTGTTCTTCGTTCCCGTTTACGAGCAAGCCATCGACAACGTCAGCATCGACGGCGTTATGGTGCCCCGCAAGCTGCTCCGCCCCGGCGAGGTCATCCGGGTGGACGTGGCCGTGACGAACCACTCGTTGCAGACGCCCGCCAGTTTTCCACTCGAGTTATCCGTCGATGGCAGCCGAATGGCCGAAAAGGTCGTCAACCTCGCGCCCGGGGCATCGGCGACCATGACGTTTCCGATCTCCTTTGCCGAATGGGGAAGTTACCGGTGCCGGGTGTCGAAAAACCTCGACCGCCTGCCCGTCGATGACGACCGTTACTTTCTGCTCGAGGTTTCGCGCAGCGTGCCTGTTACCGTAATCCGCGGGAGGCGGGTGCTGGACGACGACGGACGGGGCCGGCCGGTGGGCGGGCTCGGCCGCGCCGCCGGGTTCTTTTACGTGGAAAAGGCGCTCAACCCCCGACCGGCCGGCGAAAGCGAATTTTCGGTCCGGACGATCGACGAACAGGACGTCACCGCGGCGGTGCTTCCCATGCGTGGAGTAGTGGTGTGGGTCAATCCGCAACGCATCCAGTCCAAACGGCTGGCGCTTCTCGAACGGTATGTGCGCCGCGGCGGCGGCTTGATGATATTTCTCGGAAACGGCGACCGGCGGCTGATACAGGACGATCGGTTTCAGAAGCTCGTCGGAATGCGGGCCGCGACCGAGCGCACCAACCAGACGAGGACCGGATACACATCGTTCCAGCAGGATCATCCCGTGTTTTCGATTTTCAACGAAGAAGAGCTCGAGCTCTTGACCCGGACGCGCGTCAGCCGGTACGTGTCCGCCCGCGGTGTTCCGCCCGATTCCGTCCTTGCATACGTTACCGGTGGCGATCCCGCTCTGTGGGAATGTGTGCGCGGCAAAGGCAGGATTCTCGTCTTCGCGGCCGCCCCCGACCTCGAGAGTGGAGACATGCCGCTGTCCCCCATGTTCCTTCCGTTGATTCATACATCGGTGTCGTATCTGGCGAGCGCCGGAGGCGCGCAGCGTCAGCGGGAGAATCCTGTCGGCCGGCAGTTGTTGTTCGACGCGCCGCAGTCGGCACTGGCGTCGTCTCAACTCGTCATCCGCGACCCCGACAACCAACCCCTGCGCCCCGTTGTGTTCGAGACGCCGCGGGGCGATCGCCGGGTGATCCTCGAGCGGCCGCAGAAGCCGGGGTTTTTCCGGTTGATGACCGATACAACGATCGTGGCCGAAGAAGTCGTGAATCTCGACACGCGAGAGTCGAATATCACGGTGAGCAGCATTCCTGACGAGGGTGTCGAGTCGGCCAGCGTGGTCAGAACCGATGGTGATTTTCTCCGCAACCTGCAAGCGTCCCGGCAGGGCCGCGAAATCTTCGGTTTGTTCATATTCCTGGCCGCCGCCGCGCTGGTCGCAGAGTCCATTCTCGGCCGCCGGGCCTAGAGGGTTACGGGGATACTCTGCCCCGAATCCATCCCGGTCTCAGGGCCCGGAAATCCACGCGCATACTCTGCCCCGAATCCATCCCGGTCTCAGGGTCCGGAAATCCACGCGCATACTCTGCCCCGAATCCATCCCCGGTCTCAGGGCCCGGAAATCCACGCGCATACTCTGCCCCGAATCCATCCCCGGTCGCAGGGTCCGGAAATCCACGCGCATACTCTGTCCTGAATCCATCCCCGGTCGCAGGGTCCGGAAATCCACAGGCCTGTTCTGCCTCGAATCCGCCCCGAGAATCCTGCCGATTTCGTGGTATAGTGCCGGCATGAGGCAGGGGCGATCGATGATCAAATTTCGTTCGATTATGGCGGCTCTGCCCGCCGGACTGGCCGTTCTGGCCGGCCTTGCCGGCCTCTCATCCTGCGGGGGCTCCACGGGGGACGTCCGTTCCCTGAAAGATATCAGAAACAGCGGCAAGCTCTTCATCGTCACGCGCAACGCTCCTACGACATACTACTTCGACCGGCACGGCGATGCGGCCGGTCTCGAATTCGAAATGGCGCAGTCGTTCGCCGAGTACCTCGGTGTGGAGGTCGAGGTCGAGGTCATACACACGATTTCCGGGATTCTCGATGCCGTGAGGGAAGGCCGGGGGGATATCGGCGCCGCCGGGCTTACGTATACGGCCGGCCGGTCGCGGGATTTCAAGATTGGTCCGGTTTACCAGACGGTCAAACAACAGGTAATCGGCCGTCGCGGGGGGAAGCGTCCGAAGAGTGTCGACGATCTGGTGGATGTGAACCTGCACGTGGTCGCGGGAAGCAGTTATGAGGAACATCTGCTGGAGCTCAAAAAGGATCACCCCGACCTTATGTGGGTGGCGAATGACAGTCTGGACACCGAGCAGCTGCTGGAAATGGTGTGGCGCGGAGAGATCGACTGCACGATCTCCGACGAGAACATTTTTCTCATTAATAGAAGATATTTTCCCGAACTGGTGACAACGATGTCGCTGACGGACCCGGAACCGCTGGCGTGGTTTCTCAACCAAGAGTCCAAAGGACTCAGAAAAGAGATACACGAATGGTACGGTGATTTCGAAGCCACCGGCGCGCACTCGTTGTTGATGGACAAGTATTACGGACACGTGGAGATCTTCGACTACGTGGATACGCGCAAATTCGTCCGCCGCATCGACTCGACGCTTCCGAAATATCAGCCCCTGTTCGAGGCCGCGGCGGACCGGAACGACCTCGGCTGGACGCTGCTGGCGGCGCAGTCGTATCAGGAATCGCACTGGCGTCCCCGCGCGAAGAGTCCCACGGGTGTCAAGGGCATCATGATGCTGACACTGCCGACGGCGAAAGAAGTGGGCGTGTCGAACCGCCTCGATCCGGAACAGAGTATTTACGGAGGAGCGATGTACCTTCGAGAAATGATCGACCGGCTCCCCGTGGAGATTATCGAGCCCGACCGGACATGGATCGCGCTGGCGGCTTACAATGTGGGGATGGGGCACATGTACGACGCGCGCGAACTCGCCCGGCGCCTGGACAAGGACCCGAACCTCTGGATCGACATGCAGAAAGTCCTGCCGCTTCTTGCGCAGAAGCAATACTACAAGACGGTGAATCATGGCTACGCGCGCGGCAGCGAGCCGGTGTTGTACGTGAGCCGAATCCGCAATTACGATGATATTCTGAAACGCGCTGTGGATTGAAAGTTCGGCGCTCGGGCAAGATTTTATTTTGCGATTCTGATTATTTTTCTTGACGCGTTTTTGAATCGTTGACTTTTAATATTCGAGTCATTCACTGCAATGCGTTGTCAGCATCATTGCGGCCTTTCTCACGAAGGGTCGTTTTTATTTGTGAAATTTTTTTTGTCTCGTGTGGCTGCACAAGCGCCACGCCGCAGGAGAGATAGGTAGATCACACCTCTGAAAACCAGGCACCGGTAC
>CBDVDJ010000172.1:0-6363 GCA_965372695.1 uncultured bacterium | reverse complement strand
GAATACGTATGTCGGCGCGTCTTCGTACTATAGCGCGGGCGTGCTGGACGTCACACCGACTACGAACTTCATTTCTACCGGGCTCCAGGGAGGACCGTTTACACCGACGAGCCGGATGTACACGCTGACCAACACCGGCGGCGCTCCGTTGTTCTGGAATCTCACCGGCGTCACTTCCTGGCAGACCGCCAGCTCGACGTCGAACATACTGTCCGGCGGCGGTAGTACCAACGTGACGCTCTCCATCAATTCGAACGCCAATGGCCTGACACCGGCGACCTGGATCGACAACTACTATTTCAGGGACTGTTACAGCGGCGCGAGCAATACGCGCACGACGCGACTCACGGTCGGTATCGACGGCCGCTGTAATGGCTCCGAGCTGAGTCTCGGATTCGATAACGCGCCGCCGATCCCCGCGAGTGACGACAACCAGGACCGCGGCGTATTCGTCACGGCGATGAAGGATTTCGACATCTGCGCCGTGGGGATAAAGATCGACCTCGAGCTGCCGCAGATCATCACGGCGAAGATCTATGCGTCCAACGGCACCACGAGAGGCGCACTGCTCGCAAGTGGTATACTGACCGCGACGCAGACCGGCGAGATCGTCCACTACATTCCGGTCAGCTTCACGCTCCAGGAGTGCCAGGAATACGATATTGCCGTCGAGTGGGGCCAGTCCAACACGTGGCATTGGTGGAACGAAAACCTCATACCCCAGCCCTACGACGTCGGCGGGGCCATCCGCGTGCTGGACGGGGAGTCCGTCGGTGGCGCTGGTAACTACGCCCTGCCGTGGTTTCACATCATCGGTGAAGCGTCGTGTCCCGACGTTGTCGACCTGGCGCCCCCCGGCGCCGGTTCGCCGCCACTCACCGGCGGCGACGATAACCAGGAACGCGGCATATACGTAACAGCCGAGCGAACGATTTCCATCTGCTCCTTCGGTTGGGAAGCCGACCTGGTGCCCGGTGAGACGCTCACCGCCCGGGTCTACGAGGCGACGGGAACCACCCGTGGCGCCCTGCTTTCAGAAGGAACCACGGTCGTCGGGCTGGCCGGCATGCGCTGGCACGACATCCCGATCAGCGCAGTCCTCGAGGAAGGCAGGGAGTACGACCTCGCCGTTGAATTCGGTACCACCAACATGTGGTATTGGTGGCTCGACAACGCCGTCGGCGTTCCCTACTGGGTTGACGGGACCGTCCGGGTTCGGGACGCAGAGTTCGCTGGACTCACCAACAACTCTGCCATCATGCACTACCGTCTCGGGTACGCGTCCGAGGTGGCCGGTGCGCCCTTCGACCTCGCCAAACACGGCGACGTGTATCCACCCCCGTACACTACCAACCAGCCGTCCGCCGACTACGGCGCTTACGTGACAGCCCTGATCGACCAGGAGATGTACTCGCTGGGCTGGATGGCGGACGTCCCCGAGGGGCAGACGATCGGCGCGCGCGTGTGGGAAGCCACGGGAACCACCCGGGGTGCGCTCATCTCCGAGGGTTTTATCGTGTCGTCCGGTGACGGTATGCGCTGGCACGACGTTCCCGTCGCCGTCAGCCTGGAAGCCGGTGTCGAGTACGACTTCGAAATCGACATTCCGGGATTGATGAACGAGTGGCGCTGGTGGCACGATGGTTCAGGGCTCCCTTACGACTCGTACGGCGTGATCCGCGTGCGCGACAGTGAGGCTGGCGGCAGTGCCGGTAACTCTGCGCTGCCGCACATGAGGATGAACGCCTGCGACGCGGTGCCAACGGCAGTGGCCGACGACACGGGCACGCGCCCGCCGCAGTTCTACCTGGCCAATCCGTACCCCAACCCGGTGAGCGGTATCTCGACGATCCGCTTCAGCCTCGACGAGCCCGCGACGGTGAACGTCACGGTGTACGACGTCAAGGGGCGCCGGGTGGCGACCCTGGCCGACGGGGAGAAGATGCCGGCGGGATTTTCGTCGCTGAGTCTGAACTCGCGCGAGTTTGCCAGCGGCGTTTACTTCGTCAAGCTGTCGACTCCGCGTGCGTCGCTCACGCGCAAGATAACGGTCGTTCGGTAGCGGGGGGAGACGCTACGTAATACGGCCGAAAGAACGGGCCGGTACCCATGCGGGGGCCGGCCCGTTCCCATATCGGGGAAGATGGCGGGTGAAGGGCTCAGGGAGCCTTTTCGATGAGGAAATTATGGGTGTGCCCCGGTCCGGACGAAGTGATCGTCACCCTCCCGCCGCCCTCGATGGTCTGCAGCTGGGACTGGTTGAGGTTAACGGTATGCGTGTGTCCTGAGTCCGAAGACGTCGTGTAGGTGACACCGCTCGCCGGCGGACTCGAGAGGTCGGTGTCGGGAACGCAGAGCGTGTGGATATGGCCGGAGCTGCTGCTTCCGGTCGTGGAGAGGCCCTCGCAGCCCGATGGAATATTGTCGCCGGGCGCCGAGGGCGAGCTGTCGTCGCTGGAACACCCGACGATCGGCACGAGGACGAGCGTGGCCAGTGAACCTTTGAGAAAATCACGGCGTGAAATCAATGGCGAACCTCCCTGGAGTGATGGGTCTGGCCGGTTGGTCGCCGCTGGGTCTCGGAAATTACAGAGCGGAGGGTCGGGAACTACAACCACAGGTGGAGCTGGAGAAAGAGGTCCGCATCGGCGCCTTCGCCGCCGGCGGGTACGAGGGCCCGTACGCGTCCGTCGAGGGTCGCGCCCGGGACCACAACGATCTGGACGCCCGCCTGGAAGCGTTGCGACTCGTCGTCGATGACCTCGCGATCGGGGTCGGCCCAGTCCCACGCGACGAGGAAATTGATACCGTTCCAGGCCAGCCAGTCGAGTTCCGCGTAGGCCGCCGCCTTGTCCGATTCCAGCCCACTCGCCCGCTGGAAGGTGCCGAAGTCGACTTCCCCCTGCCAGGTCAAGGGGACCGAGCGCCAGTAGAACCACGGGTTGAACGAACCCCAGACGCCGTACGTGGTGGTGTCGCCGCCCTCATCGAGCGGGCGGCTTCGCCACAACCCGCTGCCGCCCAGCGACCACCCCATATCGCGCCACCCGAGGTTCACCGCGGTGCCGCGGCCTTCGTCCATGTCAAAGATATTCCACGCGTCCGGCGCCTGCGTCCTCGACGTCATACCAAAAAGCGAAATGTTGACCACCGGGTAGTTGGGCGATGCGCCGATCTCGACGCCGGTCACCCGCGACTCGGGCAGCGCGCCGTCGAGTTCGAACTCGCGCCGGATGCGCGACGTGTGGTCGTCGAGTCGGAGTCCGAACGCGGGCACAAAGCGGCCCGCCTTGACATAGGCCTGGTACGGCGCTTCGTGCAGCATCAGAAAGGCTTCGCGCAGGTAGGGCGAGTGGTCGTCGTCGAACGTGTCCGAATACCCGCTCGGGCGGCCGCGGGCGCCGACGTTGGCGAAGAGCGTCACGTGGCGGACGGGGTGGAGCACCGACGATATGTCGGCCTGCATCGGAAACACCAGCGCCGTGCCCGCCAGAAGGGTGGCGAGTCGGACGTCGAAACCGACCCTGAACAGCGGGTCGGCGCGTAGGTCGCCGTATCGTCCCTGCCAGAAACCGTACTTCGCGGGGGCGCCGGCGGGAGCGCCCCACGCCCAGCGGTCGTTGACCGAGTCGGCGTAGGCGAAGCTCTGCTCGAAGTTGTCGGGGCCCAGCGGGAGGTTGTGGTTGTAGGTGGTGGCGCGGTCGCGGCGGCCAAACCAGGGCGCGTTGCTGTCCCAGTCGGAGGTGGGGCGCGGGCTGTACGCGATCATGGGCAGCGTGGCCCGGCCGTAAAAGCGCCCGGAAACAGTGCGCATGCCGCCGCCGGCCGGGTCGACGTGGCACCCCTGGCACGAGAGCGTGCACTTGCGCTCGCTCAGCTTCGGGTCGACCCAGTTGTTGGGTGTGACGTGGCAGTTGTCGCACGTGCGCCCCGAGCGCGCCGTGTACAAGGGGGTGGTCCGCGCCGTGGTTACCAGCGCCAGGGCACCCGCCGTCAACAAGGCCCAGACGATTGTGAGAAATTTCACTCGCTGCACGGCGACTCCCCGTTCCAGCGTTGTATGACGAGGCGTTCTTCGCTCGATAGACGCGGCCACGCTCCCGGCGGCATCGTGTTGGTCACGAACACCTCTTCGACCAGGGCGTCGAAGTTGGCGAGGACGTTTTCGCACGTGTCGTACGGGGGTTCCGTGCCGCCGTCGTCGTGGCAGGGGAGACACTCGCGCTGGATGATCGAAAAAAACTGGTCGTAGGTGGTTGTGTCCGGGACGGCGCCGGGGTCGACGACTCCGAGCGGTTTGTCGCCGGACGAGCACGAAACAACGGCGATTATCGCGGACGCGAGCAGCACGATCCAGCGTGCCGCCGGTGGGCGCGTGGCCATCGGGGGTGGACCTGTAGAGTGACGGGGCATGGGTGTGTGTCGCGATTGCACGGATCTACCTTACAGGATGGGGGAGGAGAATGTCTGTTGTAATCCCCTGAATAATAGTGCAATTTCACAACTGTCACCGTGTAGCTCGGTTGGATAGAGCAACACATTGGCTTCTGATCCGCAGGTCGCAGATTCGAATCCTGCAGGGAGCGTCATTTGAGACACCGGAAACCCAGCAGGGCCGGGACAAAGGCTGCTCGAAGCCCGGGGCCTCCCCTGTTCTCTCTTTTGTTGTTGCTCACGGTGCTGTTGTCCAGCCGGATCTCGTCAGGCCGCTCGGCAACCGGAATCGTCGTACTTGCGGTGTGCGGAACCCTGCTCGCGTTGTGCCGTCCCGAGGGAGTCATTGTGCTGCCCGTGATCGCCGTCATACAGTGGCTCACCCGGCGATCCGCTCAGACGACGATTGTGAGCGCTCTGATCGTGGTGCTCGTCGTCGGGGCGTTTTACGTCTGGCGAATGATACACTTCGGCGCGCTGCTTCCGCCGCCGTACTGGAACGGCGTTGCGGCGCCGGTGGGCCAACGCATCGCCGAAAATCTCCGCGCCTATTTCATTGTGCAAGGTTACAACTTTTCCGCGTTCGGCTATTATTTCGTCGCCGCGGCGATCGTGGCATTGATTGGATGGAATGTGGCCGGTCGAACTCGCGCCGCGACGGAAACGTCTGCGCTTGGGGTCTGCGCCGTCCTGGCGATCACGTACTTGTTCTTCGTCGATCTGATGCCGGGCATGCGCTATCACGCCGCCGTGGTGCCGCTATTGATGGTGCCCGGCGTTCACGCGGCCGGCGCGCTCGGCCGGGCCATCGACACAGTGTTCACGAACCGTAGTAGCCTTGCACGCGTGGTGGTGGTTGTATCGGCGCTCATCATATGCGCCGGTTGGATAGCGGATCTGCGGCTGGTGAGCACACGACTTCACAACGACAATGAAACCACGCTCGTCGGTCTGGGGGAATGGCTGGGCGAGCAATTCCCGCCAGGTTCGCTGTTGTCGACGGACGCGCCCGGGATTATGCCATATTTTTCCCGGCTCGAGACCGCCACCAACCAACCGCACCCGATCACGGGCAAAGGCGGCGGCGAATTCTCATTGGATGGCTTTTTCAAGCGTCCGCCAGACGTGGTCGTACTTCAATCGCGAGGCATCTTTGGCGGAGACATGGATCCCCTGCAGCGGCTGCTTACTTCGGCGGCGAGATTCAAGATCCTCTACCGGGCTCTCGGCGCGATTCGTTTCGACTGGTTCCACGACCGCAGCTACCGGATATACGTTCTTAAAGAGATGAAATTCGATAAAGAGCAGCTCAATAAGCTGCCGCAAGGTGTCGGCAGTGTGCGCGTCATCAACCAGGGGCAACTTTCAACAGAATAACGAGGCCGGATGTTGAGGAAGCTTGTTACACAGATAGCACTCGTTCTGGCGGTCATCGCGGTACCGGCCGGTATCATGGGATCCGGCGCCACGCCCGAAAACCCCGAACCGGTGACGCTCACCAGCGGATGGCAGTATCGCTGGGGGGATTCGCCCGTAGACTCGAGCGGCGCCTTCGAATGGTTGTCGGGGCGAGGGGTTGCCGGCTGGAACACGCTCGCCGATCTGGAATGGCCACCGGGCCGGGATGGCCGGGAGTGGGTCTGGTACCGAACGGAACTTCCATCCATTAGCTACGCGCATCCGACGCTTTATCTGCCCAACGTTGTCCTCGCCTTCGAGGTGTACCTCGGGGCTGACATGATCTACGAGTTCGGGACCATGGAGCCGGACCGCCGCAACAAGTACGCCGTCACCAGAGTCCACCTGATCCCTCTCCCGCCCGGATACGACGGCGAAGCGCTGTTCCTGCGGATTTATTCCAACGTGTTTGCCATCGGCCTCGAAGGACTGTCCGAACCGCCGCTCGTTGGTACCGACCAGGACATCATT
>CBDVDJ010000171.1:0-6364 GCA_965372695.1 uncultured bacterium | reverse complement strand
CCCGTGCGGACTTACTCTTGTCGGGAAACACAGACTTCTTCCATTGTTCCGTGGGCATGAAGCTGCCGTCGATCGGGTTTTTCACCCGGCATGACGAGTCGAACTGGTTCCCGAAGGGCGCGTCGTGGGTTCAGATCATACAGGGCGTCAAGGGGCAGAAAATGTCCCTGGAAGAGGTGTTTTCCAAGATCGACACCCTGCTGCATCTGACCGGCGAGAAAATCTAGCCGCCGCCCCTGCCCGATTTCATCAACGACCCTGACGAACTATTTATATGAGCACGTACTCAAGGCTTTTGAAATACGTTACGCCTTACTGGAAGCGGATGGTCCTGCTGCTGGTCACGATCACCGTGTTCGCCGCCTTGAGCGGTGTGTCGTTGACGTTGATCCCCCCGTTTCTGAAAATTCTCCTTTACGACGAGCAGCCGGCCGCCCGGATCCAGGCCGAAGAGTCCGTCGACGTGTCCGTCGACGTGTCCGGCGCGTCCGATTCACAGGGGATTCCACTGCCCGCGGGACTCGAGCGTGTCAAGGAATCGGCGCAGAGCCATTTCGCGGAATTCATGTACGAGGGCGACCGGAAGTCGCGGCTGGTCCGGTTCTGCAAACTCCTGCTGCTGCTCGTTATTATCAAGAACCTGTTCGGTTATGCGCAGACATACCTCACCGAATACCTCGAGCAGAAGGTGTTGTACCGGATCCGCAAGGACGTGTTCGCCCACATACAAAACCTGCCGCTGTCGTTTTTCGACCGGGAAAAGGCGGGTCATATCATCTCGCGGCTCACCAACGACGTGAATCTGTTGCGCGGCGCCCTCATCGGCGTGGTGGCCAGCATCATTCGCAACATGCTGATGACGTTCATCGCGGTGATGATAATTCTGCTGGTCAGCTGGAAACTCACCCTGGTGTCACTGACCGTTATTCCGATCAACGTCATCCTGGTCGGACTGATCGGCCGCAAGCTCAAGAACCGGCTTCTGCGAGCCCAGGAGGGCATGGCCGACATGACCGCCAGCCTGGAAGAGTCGATCACGGGCGTTCGCGTGGTGAAGGCGTTTAACCAGGGGGACTACGAAAAGCGGCGATTCGACCGTTTCAACCTCGCCCACCTCAAGCAGTACATCAGGATGCAGCTGTGGGGGGCGCTTTCGTCGCCAACGTCCGAACTGCTCGGAACCTTGTCCATGGTTGTGATCATGTGGTACGGGGGATCGCAGGTGCTGGACGGCTACATCCCCCCGGAGAACTTCGTTCTCTTCGTGGGTGCGATGCTCTGGGTCGTCACACCGGTCAAGAACCTCAGCAAGCTCAACAACGTCGTGCAGCAATCCCGCGCCGCGGCGAGCCGGGTGTTCGTGATCCTCGACGTGCCGGCGGAACCGCTCGACCTGCCCGGCAGCGAAGCGGTTTTCCGAAAATCGATCGAGTTTGAGAGCGTCGACTTCGAGTACCTTCCGGGCCAGCCCGTGCTCGGGGACGTGTCGTTCAACGTCAAACCCGGCGAGGTGATCGCCATCGTGGGCCCGAGCGGCGCCGGCAAGACGACTCTCGTCGACCTCATTCCGAGATTCTACCTGCCCTCCGGGGGCCGGATCACATTCGACGGCGTCGATACGCGCGACATGGGGTTGCGGTCGCTGCGCTCGCTCATGGGGATCGTCACGCAGGACACCATTCTCTTCAACGACACCGTGCGAAACAATATCGCCTACGGGCTCGAAGACCTTCCGATCGACGACGTGATTGCGGCCGCCCGAATGGCGAACGCACACGACTTTATTTCGCAGATGCCCGCCGGCTACGACACCATCATCGGCGACCGGGGCACCCAGCTTTCCGGCGGACAGCGTCAGCGCCTGGCCATAGCGCGGGCGCTGCTGCGCGACCCGGAAATTCTGATCTTTGACGAGGCCACCAGCGCGCTCGACACGGAGAGCGAAATGCTCGTCCAGGAGGCCATCGAGCGGCTCCTGCGCGGACGGACCACGTTCGTGATCGCGCACCGCCTCTCGACGATCCAGAACGCGGACAAAATCCTGGTGATGGAAAATGGCCGGGTCAAGGAACGCGGCACCCACTCCGAGTTGATCGACAAAAATGGCATTTACCGCCGGTTGTACGACCTGCAATTCGGCCTGGCCGGATGACCCGATCCGTCGACCGTACCCGAATGACTACCACGAAATCGATAGCCGTCATCGCTCCCAACTGGTTGGGCGACGCCGTCATGAGCCTTCCGCTGGTCGGCATGCTCGGCGCGGCGGACGCGACGGTGGCGGTGGTCGCTCCCGCATCAACGGCTCGGGTCTATCGGGGCATGCCGGAAGTGGACGAACTCGCCGTGCTCCCCAGGCGGACCTTTACCAGGGGCGTGGGGAATCGTGCCCGGTATCTGGCCCGGACCAGGCCCGACGCGGTCGTGTTGCTGCCGCCATCGCTCTCGTCATCGATCGGGCCGTGGCTGGCGCGGGTTCCGTTCCGCGTGGGGTACCGGGCCGACGGCCGGGGCGCGCTTTTGTCGAGGGGCGCTTTAGACGCGGCGCAGCCGCGAAACGAACATCTTTCCACGAGCTATCTGCGCCTGGGCGAGTCGGCGCTGGCCGCGCTGGACATCTCCATACCCGCCGGCTTCGAACCGCCCCCGGTACGCGTTTCCAGGCGGGAACACGACGAGCTCGACGCGCAGTTCGAGTCCGCCCGTACCGGCCGGCCCTTTGCCGTCGTCGTGCCCGGAGCGACTTACGGACCCGCCAAGTCGTGGCCGTGGGAGCGGTACCGGGAAGTGGTCCGGGCCCTCGCCAGCCGGGCACCGGTGGCGCTGGCGGGGACGGGCGCCGAGCGGGCATTGTGTGGCCGCATCAGCGCCGGAGTGGACAACGTGTTCAACCTCGCCGGCGAAACCCCGCTGGGGGCGTTTCTGTCGCTCCTGTCGCGGGCGGCCGTGGTCCTGGCCAACGACAGCGGATCGCCGCATCTGGCCGCTTCGCTGGGCACACCCGTCGTGGTGCTCTTCGGTTCGACATCGCCCGAGTGGACGGCGCCGCTCGGGCCCGCCGTCGACGTCATCCGCCACCCGGTGGCGTGTTCTCCCTGCTTCCGCAAGACTTGTCCCACGCAACTGGAGTGTTTTGACGGAATAACGGTGGAGGGTGTACTCGCCGCGGTCGAGGGATATTTATAGCGCTCACGCCCCGGTGGGGTTAGAATCCGCGGGGACAATTCGACAAATCATGAAAACACAAGCCGCGCCCATATTCCAAGGCATCGAAGCGCTCGTCAGCGCGATGCCGCTCCTCCCGGCCGAAAGGCCCCGGGCGCGCGTCGTGCTGGCGATCGGTTGCTTCGACCCCTTCCACGTCGGCCACGTCCGTTACCTCGAGGCGGCGGCCGCGCACGGGGATCTTCTCGTGGCGGCCGTTTTTGACGCGGCCCGCACCCGCGAGCACGTGGGTCCAGGGCGGCCGGTCGTGCCCGCCGAGGACCGTGCCCGGGTACTGGCGGGCGCACGCGTGGTCGATGCCGTTGTCGTGACAGGAGACGGCGACGGTACCCCGATCCTCGAATCCTTGAAGCCCGCGTGTCTCGTCAGGGACTCCCTCTTCACCGTCGATTCGATTCCGGAGCGCGAGACGTGCCGCCGGCTCGGAATCGAGGTCGCCATCGCCGGGGACGGCGGGCGGTGACGGTGGCCTCCGACCCCCGGCTCGAGCGAGCCGTCTCCCGGCTCGAAGATGGCGGTCGCATTCTCGTGACGCGCCTGCTCTACCTCGGAGACGTGTTGCTCACGCTCCCGCTGGTCGACGCAATTCACGAGCGGTTTCCAGCAGCGTCGGTGGATTATCTCTGCCGGCCGCCCGCGTTCGATCTCATCAAGCACGACCCTCGTTTTGACCGCGTGTTCGAAGTTCGTTCCGATGGCGGGGTCTTCAACTCGCTGCGGTTGGTGCGGCGGCTGAGGGCGCGCCGTTACGACGCCGTTATCGACCTGTTCTCTAATCCGAGAAGCGCATGGCTCTCGTGGTTTACCGGCGCCCCCGTCCGTATCGGCGGCGACCGCCGTGGCCGGCGCAGGCTCTACACGCACCCGTTGACCGTGGAGCCGGAGATCCGCTCGGCGATCGCGCACCACATGGCGTACGCGCGGCCCCTTGACGTCGACGTCGGTGCCGCTCCAGCGATGCCCGCCCTCGCGCTCGAACCCGGTGAGATCGAGTTGGCCAACGGTCTGTTCGGCGCCCTGGGTATCGAAACGCGGCGGCCCGACCGACCGCGGATCGGTCTGCACCCGGGCGGTAAATGGGACGTGAAGCGCTGGCCGGTGGCGTCTTTCGCCGGGCTGGCGGATCTGCTCACCGACCGCTGGAACGCGACGGTGGTGGCGTTCACGGGCCCGGGAGAGGCGCACCACACCGAAGAATTCAAAGCCCTGGCGGGTGATCGCGTGAAGGTCTTGCCGGAGCTTCCCGTGCGCGCGGTGGCGGCGGCGTTATCGCTGCTCGACGGCGTCGTCGTCTCCGACGGAGGGATCATGCACCTCTCGGTCGCGGTGGGGACTCCTACCGTCGGAATTTTCGGGAGCGCAGAGCCCGACATCTGGTTTCCGTACGGATCTTCCGGTCCGTACGCCGCCGTGTTTGTTCCGATGGACTGCCGGCCATGTCACCGTCATGAGTGTCCGCTCCTTCACACCGACTGTCTCAACCTGCTCACACCGGAAGCCGTCGCGGACACGCTGCGCGGCGTCATGTCGGGCGGCGGGTTCGATTCGCCGGGGGAACGATGACGCTCTCGTCTCAGGATAATGTGATCGCTCTGCGGCTGCGCGCCCTTGGCGACGTGCTGGCGACGCTCGACGCGCTGCGCGCGCTGAAAAATGCCGGTCCCGATCGCGAAATAACCTACGTGATCGATAAGCATTACCATCCGCTGGTCGAGAACGAACCGTACATCGACCGTCTGCTGCCGTCGCCGCCGAAGGCCCGGGGGCTGCGAGGTCTGTGGGAGTACTTTCGCTACGTTCGTGATCTTCGCCGGCTGAAGGCGGGGGTGGTGCTCGATTTCCACTCCAACACGCGCAGTGCGTTTCTGACCTGGCTGTCGGGCGCAAAGATCCGGATCGGCTACGACGTCAAGGTGCGCAAGGCAGCGTACAATATCGTCGTGCCGCGGGGAGGCGCCGAAGTACTGAATTCGGCGGAGTCGGCGATGCGGATGGCGAGCCACGCAGGCGCCGCGCCCGAGGGGCCGGCCGCGCTGCCCGAGATGATCGTGGAGTCGTCCGCGATCGGGAGGGGCGCCGCGCTGCTTGCCGACGCGGGTTTTTCCCAGGAGGACCTCGCCGCCGGCAGGGTGGTGGGGTTCAACCCGGGGATCGATCGGGAGACACGGAGCTGGCCGGTCGCGCACTTCGTGGAACTGGCCCGGACGCTGGTAGCGCGGGGCCGCGAAGTCGCCGTCTTGTGGGGGCCCGGAGAGAGAGAGGTCGCCGAACGCATCGCCGCTCTGGCCGGCGACGGTGTGCGGGTGGGTCCGGATGCGTCGCTGGCCGAGTTGCCCGGGCTGGTCAAAAACTTCGCGTATCTGGTGACGACCGATTCCGGGCTCAAGCACGTCGCCGTACGCGTGCGCGTACCCACCGTGACGATTGTCGGTTCCACCAGCCCGCGCGAATGGCACATCGGGACCGATCGTGACGGATACCTGTGGAAGGAATATTCCTGTTCGCCGTGCCGGTTGAACGACTGTCCCATCGGAGCGCCCTGTCTGTCCGACATCCGGCCGGCGGAGGTGCTGGAGGAACTGCACCGGCTCGGCCTCGAAAAAGACGGAGTGATGAGTTGAAACCCGAAAACGTCGGCGTCATTATCACCAGCCGCAACGATTCCGCCACCGTGGCGCAAAGTCTCGAGAGCGTCCGCGGTTTCGGCCCGACGGTGGTTGTGGACGGTTTCAGTACGGACGGTACCCGCAATATCGCGCGCGAGTTCGGCGCCGCCGTGTACATGCGACCGTTTCATTCGGTGCGCGATCAGGAGAACTGGGCGCTGACGAGGATCGATACGACCTGGGTGCTGTCACTCGACGCCACCGAAGCCGTGGACGACGATTTGCGGGCCGCCATCGCGGCGGTCGACGAAGAGGGTACGTGCGGATTTGCCGTCCGGATCGACAACGAGTATCTCGGCCGGATCATGAAGAGCCCCGCCGCGTCGCTCGGGGACGCCCCGCGTTTGTCCACGCGTTCCGGTAACGGGCACGTCGGCGCGCTGGACGGGGCCATCGTTCGCCGCGAGTTCCGCGACCTCCACCTGCACTTTGTGGCCATCAATCGTGACACGACGGAAGCGGCGCAAACCTAC
>CBDVDJ010000170.1:0-6469 GCA_965372695.1 uncultured bacterium | reverse complement strand
CACGGCGCAGAAACAGGTCGGACTCCTCCTCGACGCGTTCGCGCTCGTGACCCGGAAACTCCCGGATGCCCGGCTCGTCATCATAGGGGACGGCCCCGACCGGGAGAAGCTCTCCGGCCGGGCCCGCCGGCTCGGGATCGACGACACCGTCGAGTTCACCGGCCAGGTCGAAGACCCGGAGCACCGGATGGCACGTTTCAGCTGTCTCGCGCTGCCCTCGGCGTACGAGGGGTTTCCCAACGTCGCGATGGAAGCGGTCGCTCTGGGGGTTCCGGTGGTGGCCGCCGCCGCGGGAGACGTACAAGACATCGTCCTCGACGGGCGGACCGGTCACATCGCCGTAGATCCGAGCCCCGAGTCGTGGGCGGATCTCCTGCTTAGAACGGTGAACGACGAAGCGCTGCGCCACCGGGCTTACGAAGAGGGACCGGCATTCATCCGCACGAAATATTCCGTCGAATCCTCCGTCGATAAACTCCGCGCCGTCTACACCTCCGCCATCCGTTGAGACCAGAAAACGGGGCGCCGTTTCCGGCGCCCCGCGGCGGAGGTGGGGATCTCTTCTTTGTGTTCGACAGCTGCCCGCGTTACTTCTTGAGCTCTTCGAGCTCCTTTCTCATCTCTTTCAGTTCCGTTTTCATTTCGTCGAGTTCTTCGCGCAGCTCATCGTCCGCGAATATCTCTACGCGCGGAGATTCAACGCGAAAGCGGTGCATCTTCGGCATCTTGTTGTAATAATGCTGGAGCTGCGGCTTTCCACTCCACTGGAAGACATTTTCCGCTTCGTCCATCGTGGCCGTCAGCGTCTTTTTCTTGCCACTGCGCACGACGAGTATCGGAAACTCGTCGCCCTCTTCGAAGTCTTCCAGCGATTCGCGTAACTCATCAACCGACGTCACCTTTTCTTCGCCGACCTCGAGGATGACGTCTCCCGACTTGACGCCCGCCTCTTCGGCGACCGACTCTTCCTTCACCTCGAGCACCAGGACGCCATCGCCCGGCTTCGTCTTGAAGTATTTTGCAAGGTCGTCGTTCAGTTCGGCGATCTCGACGCCGAGCCGGGGCTTGCCCGAAAACGCGTACACCATATTGTTGACGTGACCGCCGAAATCGTGATCGTCGAAGTGGAGGTCGCCCAGCGAAAACCAGCTCGTGTCGTCGGGCCAGTCGCCGACGGTCAGCGTAAATGTTTTGATCTCGCCATCCCGCACGACCTTGACCTCGACCTTTTCGCCCGGCTCGGCGGCTCGTGCCAGATCGCGGAGGGCTTCGGGATCGCTGATCGGCTTGCCGGCGAACTCGATGATCACGTCGCCGTCCTCGAGTCCCGCCTCGTCGGCCGGTCCACCGCTTTCGACACCGCTGATGAGCACTCCGTCGTCGACTTCGATATTCAGCCCTTCGCGTATGTCCTTATCGAGCTCCTGCATATAGACGCCCAGGTAACCCTTCCCGGCGTCCTTCGATCCTGCCACGACGGCACTGGACAGTCCGATAACGACGATGACGGCCAGCGCGATCGTCAACCCTCCATACCATACACGTGTTGCATTTTTAGCCATGTCTACACGACTCCTTGTAAAAATTGACTCCATAACCGACCGTTTCCTTGGGGGCTCGATAGTTCTACGCATCCCCTGGCGATTAGTTCCACGACGCTCGCCAACGGCGCCCGACTCCTGCTATAATGCCGCCTTCAGCATCGAAAGAGACCATATGAAACTCGGATACATCGCCTCCAACATCTACCGCCACACGTTCGAAATCAACGAGGCGGCCGAACTGGTGCGCCAGCGGCCGGAAACACGGGTATACTCTTTCTACCGGCCCCAAAATGTGTCGATCCAGTCGGAGCGCCTCGTGGAGATCGACTCGCCCGTCGTGTCCTGGACGCCGGCCGCGATCGTCCGGGGGCTGGTCTCACTCGCCGTTCGACGCCCTTTCCATCTACTGGCCGCCGCGGTGGATCTCGGCATCCGGTCGCTCCCCAATCCGGTGTACTGGGTCAAGAACGCGGCGACCTTTCTCGCCGCCATGCCGATTCTGGACGACGCCCGCCGCCATGGCCTGACCCACCTCCACGCCAACTTCGGCTCGTCGCCGGCGACGGTCGCGTGGCTTGGGCGGCGGATTCTCGGCACCGGAATGTCGATGACGTTTCACGCTTTCGACATCTACTACGGAGCCAGGTCCCACCGCGATCCGCTCAAGCGCCGAAAACTCCGCGATGCCGACCTCGTCGTCGCCGTTCACCGCCACGGCCTCGAGTACCTCCGGGCACTCGTGCCCGGCGAGCCCGCGGACAAGTTCTGTGTGATCCGGATCAGCGTCTCGTTCGAGCCCCTCCCCACCCGCCGGGAAGAACCCGGCGCGCCACCCCTCCTCGTCGCCGCGGGTAACCTGATAGACAAGAAGGGGTTCGACATCCTGGTGGAGGCGGTGGGCATCCTCACCCGCGACGGGTTCGGGATCCGCGCCAGAATCCTGGGAGAGGGGCCCGAGCGCGAGTGGCTGGAGAAGCTGGTGGCCGCCGAAGGCGTCGGCGACCGGATCGAAATGCCGGGCTACTACCCGCACGCCGAACTGGCCGTCCATCTGGCCGGGGCGAGCGCGCTCGTCATGCCCTCGCGCGTGTCGGCCGGCGGGCAGCGGGACGGCATTCCCACTGTCGTCGTGGAGGCGTGGCTGTCCCGGACGCCGGTCATCGCATCGCTGGTGGGGGGAATGCCGGAAGTAATCGTCGACGGAATTACAGGGCTCGTGTTTGAGCCGGAAGACGCCGCCGCGCTGGCCGGTTGCGTGCGCCGGCTGCTCGAGTCGGACGAACTCGCGACGGTCCTTACCGCCCGGGGGATCGTCACGGCCGAAACAGAGTTTTCTCCTCAAAAAAATGTCGGAAAGCTGCTGGAGAGAATCGAATCAGCGAGCCGGTCGCAGGTCCCGCCTCAGGTTGGCGATGACGAGGCCGGCACAGAGAGGTAGCCACGTGAAGTACCGGAACTCGATGTTGGCGAACATCCCGCTGATGAGCGCCGATATCACCGATACGAGGAAATAGAAGCTCAAGTCCTTCAGCCGTTCGTCCTGTCCCTGCCACCGTTCTTTCATCCCCGCCAGGAGTTGCCGGATCCCCGCGTAGAACATCGACAGATACGCGATCAAACCGAACAGCCCCACGCCGCAGGCGATCTCGAGGTAAATGTTGTGGGACGGGATACGGAGAAACATTACGTCGCCCGACCTGACCGCGAAGTTCCGCAGACCGACGCCGAAGATCGGGTGCTCCTTGAACATCTCCCAGGCCCGCCCGAATGCCATCATGCGCTGGTAAATCGACCAGTCCTGCTGGACCGAATCCAGGATTTCGGTGATGGTCCAGATGCGGACCCAGTAATATTGCGGCGTAAAGAGTATCGCCGCCACGATCCCGCCGAAAATCGCTGCGTAGGCCTTGCGGCTGCGGACCTCCCTGAACAATACGGCCATGGCGACGAAGGCGAGTGCAAACACCGCCTGCCGCGAATAGGTCGCGAAGATCGCCCCTACGACCGCCAGCACCCCGAGTATGGCAAGGACGCGATACAAGGTGCCGGACGCCCGGCGGGCGACGTATACACCGAGCGGGACCGCTGTCGTCATCGCGGCGGCGGCGAAGTTGGGATTTGCGTGCGCGCCGGCGAACCGGATGGCCTGCACACCACCGAGAAGGTTGACTTCCTTGTCGATTCCGAGCATGTGGTTGGCCAGACCGAGAATAATTGTGGCGATGGCGCCGAAAAATATCCAGCGGCAGAGCCACTCCAGATGCCGCGACGTCCGAACGGTCTGCACGACCAGGCAGACGACGAGCATCGCCTTGAGATACTTGGAATAACTGTCGATCGCCGGGGCGAGGTCCCGCGCCCACAACATCGAGTGTAATCCCATCAGTGTGAACAGGCCGGCGGATATGAGAAAGACGGGGTCGGTGAGCCGCCAGCGCCGCCCTTGCGCCATCTGCGCGAGCACCCCCGCAAAAATAAGCCCCGTGAGCGCGAGCGCGGCGGGTGTTCCGCGTGTGTAGAAATTGAGACCCGCATAGACATAAAACGCGAGGAAGTAGATGCCGTAGCGCGGCTGGACGAAGAACGAGACCCCGACGGCCACCGCCACCATCCCCATCACAACGAGGCGCGCGGGCGATTCCATGCCGCCGTAGCGAACCAGTGCAAGGGCGAGCACAGGAAGAATGACCAGCGCAAGCATCGCAACGGACGCCCTCGAATTCGGCGTCTGGGTTTGTGCGACTCGCATACGGGTTTATCTCCGGCGAAATATTCGGGACAGGTCTGCAATGACCGGGGCAAAAACGTCGTCAACAACCCGGGAACGCCCCTTGTTCTCGCGCCAGGCAGTGACCATCAGAGCGAGAAACGCGCTCCAGCCGAGCCCGGCGAGAAAGCCAACCACGACGAGCGCCTTGCGCCTTGGACGGCTGCGGAAATTGGGCGCCGAGGCTTCATCCATGATCTGGACGGTGGGAGTGTCGCGCGCCTCCTCGATGCGCGACTTCTCGTATTCCGTGACCAGCATTGTGTAGACCGTGGTTTCGATCTCGACGTTTCGTCTCAGACGCAGCATTTGCAGGGCAAGGGCCGGGATATCTTCGAGTGTGGGCAGGAAAGCCCTCAGAATGTCCACTTCCTCGTCATCCTCATCCCGGTTCACCTTGAGCTTCTGGAGCTGCAGCAGCACCTGTTCGTATTCGCGCTTCGTTTCGAGGTACTCTTCCGAATCCGGCGACGTGTACGTTTCCAGGATTTTCAGTTCCGTCTCCAACGTTATCGCCTCGGCCGTCAGGTCGGTGACTATCGCCAGCGCCGAGCGCAACTGCTCGTCGAGTTCGAGCGCCTGGTTTTCATCCTGAAATTCCTTGAGCGCCAGCTCGGCCTCGGCGAGCGTCGCCTCGCGTTCGACCAGCTGCCCTTCGATGAATTCACGCGTCTTGGTCGCACGCGAGACGTTCAACTGCCGGTTGAATTCATCGAGCAGACCGATATACCGGTTGGCGATTTCCGCCGCCCTCCTGGGGTCTTTATCCTCGAAACGGACAATGATGAGCCCGTTCTCGAGCAGGGTGTAAGACGTGTTCGAATGGAGTTCGGCCATCGCTTCCTCGACCAGGGACACTTCGTAGACCTCGAACAAATCGAACTCATCGATGAGGGATTCGGCCACACGGCGACTCTTCATCATGTCGATGTATATGGTCTCCGGACGCGCGCCGGTGCCCAGCTGCCCGAGCAGCGGCATCTGCAGACTCTGGATGAGCTCGGAGTACATGGGCATGCCCCCACCCTGGTCCGGGGGAAACATCGAGGCCCTGGCCGTGTACCATTGGGGCAACACGAGGCTGATGCCGGCGACGAGACCCGCCGTCACAAACGTGGCGACGATGATGAACTTCCGCCACTCGACTAATGTTTTAAAAAAGAACAGCATGACTCAGTGAATCGCCACCTTTGTCTAATACGGGGAAAAAACTCCACCACAACTCTCCGCGGTCGATCAGCGTTCTCCCGGCCCCGGCAAACCCGTTCCCGACGGCAGCCGCGCCAGGCCGTCGGAACGAAACCCGACCCACAACTCGCCTCCACCGCGCGCCAGCAGCGAGGTAACCGCACCACCCCGGAGACCGTCCCGGGCCGTGATCCAGCGCGTGCCGTCGTCATCGATCACGGCGATTCCACCCTCCGTACCGACGAACAACCGCCCATCAGAGTCGAATTCCAGCGTCAGTATCGGTGGCGCGCCGGGATCCCAGACCGCGGTCAGGCTGGAATCCGCCCGACTTGCGGTCCGCCGGAATTCAACCGGCTTCCAGATACCGTCATCCCCCAGCCCCCACACGCCGCCATCGGTCGCCAGAACGGCGACGCCGTTCGGCGCGACGGCAACCCGCCGGGCCGGCCGGTCACCGTAGGCGGGCGGACCGTAAACCGTCCATCGGCCCCGGGAATAACTCGCGACACCGCCGTTCGCCCCCGTCACCCACAGCCGTCCCATTCCGTCGGGCGCGAACGACCGCACCGCGCCGATCTTCAACTCGTCCGGATCGCCCGTTCGCATCCAGATCTCGCCGTCGAAGCGGTGGACACCACCCGCCTGCGTTCCAGCCCACAGTGACCCCGCCCGATCGAAACCGATCGCGCTGAACACCGGCTCGCGCTCCGAAATCCGCGCGTCGATGTCGACATAGCGATCTCCCTCGCGACGAAAGATACCCCACCTCGTCGCCATATACAACTCTCCTGCCGGTGACACGGCGACATCCACGACGACGGGCGATGGGTACTCGAGGCTGAAAACGCCCAGCGCCTCGTCGATGCGGAGGAGGTAGGAACCGTTCAAGACAAATAGAGCGCCGGATGAATCCGCCTTCATTACCCTCACGCCGGCCGCCGGGAGACCTTCCGGACGATGGAACCCG